>JASHQP010000803.1 GCA_030039095.1 Streptosporangiaceae bacterium | reverse complement strand
GTGGCGGCACCGACCCCGCCGCCAGCGCCCGGACCGAACGAGTGCAGCGTGACGGCCCGCAGCGCCACGTGGTGGGCCGGGCCGGGTGCGAGCCCCGCGGCAACCAGGGAAGCGGCCAGGTGCCCGGCGGCGCGCGTCGTCAGGATCGCCCCGAGCAGGGCGATGCCCAGCGTCGTGCCGGTCTGCCTGATGGCGTTCGTGGTCGCGGACGCGACCCCCGACCGCTCCCGCGGCACCGCCGCCAGCGCCGCCACGTTGACGGGCGGCAGGCTCAGGCCCATGCCGATGCCGAGCAGCGCGAGCACCGCGCTGAGCCAGGCCGATCCCGTGGTCGCGGAGAACGTCGTCATCGCGAGCAGCGCGGCGCCCATGGCCGCCAGGCCCGCGACCATCGGCAGCCGGGTGCCGCGCGACGCGGTGACCCGCCCGGCGATCGTGGCGGTGAGCACCTGGCCGAGGCAGAGCGGCAGGTAGTGCAGCCCGGTGACCAGAGCCGAGTCTCGCTGCAGGTCCTGCAGGAACAGCGACAGGATGACGAACGTCGCGAACGCCGAGAAGCCGATGACGAACGAAGCGGCGTTGACCAGGCCGAACCTCGGGTCGGCGAAGAGCCTGATCGGCAGCATGGGGGCGCCGCTGCGAAGCTCGGCGGCGACGAAGGCCGCGAGCGTGACCGCGGCGCCGGCGAACGCGGCGAGGGCGGACGGTGACGTCCAGCCCAGGGTGCCGGCCTCGATGAAGCCGAACGCGAGCGCGCCGAGCCAGGCGACGCCGAGGATCTGGCCGGCCGGGTCGACCGACGCGTGCGCCGGATCCGCGCTCTCCGGAATGTGCCGCCAGCCGGCCACCAGGGCGAGCACGCCGAGCGGCAGGTTGATCACGAAGATCCACGGCCAGCCGGCGGCCTCGACGAGCAACCCGCCGACCAGCGGCCCGGCGACCAGGGCGAGCCCCGCGCACGCGGTCCACAGCCCGATGACCCGGGCGCGCCGCCCCGGCTCGGGGAAGCTGTGCCCGAGGATCGCGAGCGCGCCGGGCATCAGCGCAGCGGCGGCGATCCCCTGGACGACCCGGCCGGTGATGAGCATGGGGTAGCCCGCCGCGGTCGCGCAGAGCCCCGATCCGGCGGTGAAGCCGCCGATGCCGAGCAGGAAGAGCCGCTTGCGCCCGAAGCGGTCGCCGAGGGACCCGCCTGTCAGCACCAGCGCGGACAGGCAGAGCGTGTACGCGTCGACGACCCACTGCAGCGCCGCGACGCTGACGTGCAGGCTGTGCTGCATGGTCGGCAGGGCGACGCTCACGATGCTCACGTCGAGCAGCGCCATGAACGTCCCGAGGAACACCGCGAACAGCAGCCCGGCCGACGTCGGCGGGCGCCGGGGCGGCGAGACGTTCATGCGGGGGCTTCCTGGCTCCATCGGCACTCCGGACTCCATCGACGTGCTGGGTGGGCAAATTCCATCGACACGCCCGGCCGGCATCCTCCACCGGCCTCTGTGCGGGATAGGAGCCCCGCTTGTGGCACCTATCCCGCACAGTGCGAATACTGACTGATCGTCAGTCAGTTTAGGCCGGTGTGCCGGCGCGCCGCTAGTCTGTTGGCGTGACCGATACAGCGACGCCGCGGACCAAGCCGGCTGCCGAGCGGCGCAAGGATCTGCTCGACGCGGGCCTTGCGCTGTTCACCGAGCGCGGCATCGCGCGTACCACCGTCTCCGAGATCGCGCAGCGCGCCGGGGTCGCCCAGGGCACGTTCTACCTGCATTTCCCGTCGAAGGACGCGCTCCTGTTCGCGTTGCAGGAGCGGTTCGAGGAACGCATCGTGCAGCGGGCCCGCGCCGCGATCGGGCGCGCGGGCCAGGACTGGGGGGCCAGGCTCGACGCGTGCGTGGTGGCCGTCTTCGACGACTACGAGCGCGAACTCGGCCAGCACGACGTGCTGTTCGCGCACCTCCCCCGGGACGCCTCGCGCCGGGAGAGGGGCACGCACCTCGGCCGCGGGCTTACCGCGGTGATCGCTGACCTGATCGCCGAGGGGGCGCAGGCCGGCGCCTTCGACGTCGCCGACGTCGACGTGACCGCGCTGCTGCTGTTCAGCGCGCTGCACGGCGGTTTTGATGAGTTCGTCCACGTGGGCCCGGAAGTAGCAAAACAGCGCCTGCTGCCGCCGTTGCTCGCACTGTTCCGGCGCACCGTTGGCGGCGCGCCACCGCCCTGACGACGCGTTCAGGCCCTTCGACGCTCCACTGGGAGCTCGTCGGGGGGGTCGTGAACCCGGCCCCGGCGCCGCCCGATCCGGGGCTTTCCGGCCGCTGCGGCCCGCTCTGTGCGGCGCAGGTACGGGTATTCGCGTACCTATTCAGCACAGTCGCGCCCGGAGGGCCGGGCCGCAGGGTCGTATGGACATGATCCCGACGAACGTACGGGTCTGCCCACTTACGCGGAGGAGGGTGAGAGCCCGAGCAGCGCTACTGCGTTGTCCTTGAGGATCTTCGGCCGGACCTGCGGCTTGATCGGCAGCGCGTCGAAATCGGCCAGCCAGCGATCCGGGGTGATCAGCGGGTAGTCGGAGCCGAACAGGACCTTGTCCTGCAGCAGCGTGTTCGCGTACTGGATGAGCTGTGGCGGGAAGTACTTCGGCGACCAGCCGGAGAGATCAATGTGCACCAGCGGCTTGTGGGTGGCCACCGCGAGGGCCTCGTCCTGCCACGGGAACGACGGATGGGCCAGCACGATCGGCAGGCCGGGAAAGTCCGCGGCCACGTCGTCGACGAACAGCGGGTTGGAGTACTTCAGCCGGATCCCGCCGCCGCCGGGCGCGCCGGAGCCGATGCCGCTCTGCCCGGTGTGAAAGATCGCCGGCACGCCGAATTCCTCGATCGCCTCGTAGAGCGGGTAGGCGATCCGGTCGTTGGGATAGAACGCCTGCACGTTCGGGTGAAACTTGAAGCCGCGCACGCCGTGCTCGGTCACCAGCCTGCGCACCTGGCGAACCCCGGCCTTGCCCCGGGCCGGGTCGATGCTGGCGAACGGGATCATGACGTCCGGGTTCGCGGCGGCCGCGTCGGCGACCTCCTCGTTCGGGACGCCCGGAACCCCCGTTGCCGCCTCGGCGTCCACCGAGAACACCACGCACGCCATGCGCCGCTCCCGGTAGTACGCCGCGATCTCGGGGAGCGTCGGGGGACGGCGATCGGCCTTGAACATCGCGCGAGAGGCCTCGAACAGCTCCGGGCTCAGCGTGTCCTGGCCAGCGGCCGAGACCTCGGCGTGCGTGTGCACGTCGATCGCCACCAGGTCGTCAACGTTCACGCCGCACCTCGCTGATTGCCGAGAACCAACCCGAACCGGGCAGTTTCGCCATGGTAGCGAGTCAGCCGCCGTCTTCCGCGTCGAGCGCCGCCCAGACAACCTTGCCGGTGTCCGCGGCGGAGCAGCCCCAGTCGGCGGTCAGCGCCGCCACGATCATCAGGCCAAGGACCGCCAGGGACCCGCGCTGGTCTTCACGCCGGATGAGTGGCGGGTGTTCCTTGACGGCGTCCGCGCCGCCGAGTTCGACGTGTCCTGACCCTCCAACCCTCACGACGCCCGGCGCCGCCTCACCGCAGCCGCTTGACTCTCACGCTGCGTGAGGGGTGCAAGCTCTTGTCATGGTCAGCATCGGCGAGTTCGCCAGGCTCGGAGGGGTCTCCGTCCGGACCCTCAGGCACTACGACGAGATCGGGCTCCTGCGCCCCGCGAGTGTCGATCCGGAAACTGGCTACCGCTGCTACGCACCTGCCCAGCTCGGGCAGCTCAACCGGATCATCGCGCTGAAGGAGCTTGGGCTTTCCCTGGCCCAGTCCCAGCAGCTCGTGACCGGGATCACCGCCGAGGAACTGCGCGGAATGCTCGTTCTGCGGCGGGCACAGCTGGAGCAGGAACTCGAAGAGCACAAGAACCAGCTGCTCGAGGTCGAAGCGCGCCTCAGCTACATCGAACGGGAGGGCACCATGCCAGCAGACGACGTCACCGTGAAAAGGGTTCCGGCCATGGGCGTGGTGGCCATCGCCGGAACGGCGCCGGCCTTCGGCGCCGCGAACGTGGTACCGGTCGTCAACCGTTCGCGCCTGCAGTTCGACGAGCTCGAGATCCCGGAACTCGTCAAGGTAACCGGACCCTTCATGATCTTTTACGAGCACGACGAGGGCGAGCTGACGGTCTACCTGGCCTTGCCCGTGGCCGAGCCGCCGGCCGAGCTTCCGCCACCAGCGCAGTACCTGGACCTCCCCGAGGTCGAGGTGGTGGCCGCCGTGCGCAGCGGCCGTGCCGCCAGCATCTTCCCGATGGTCTACCAGGACTTGTTCGGTTGGGCCGACGCCCACGGCTTCCAGGCCCACGCGCCCGGCCGTGAGATATGGGTCAACGAAGTCGACGACGTGGCCGAGATCGAACAGCAGGTCTTCGAGGTCCAGCTGCCGTTCACCAGGCCAGACGCCTAGCGGGACCGGCTGGCAAAGCCGCATCGAGCTATTTCCCGAGTACGCTGCGGCGCAGGCTCTTCGCGCGATGCGCGATCACGCACGGGTCACCCGGTTCTTCACCGGGCTCGGCCGCGCCGGACGCCGTCTTCGACCGGACCGCCCGCGGGTTGTACCGGCTGTTACCGTCGGTGGTGGAGGTATGGCAGTGCCTGTCACCGTTTCGCAGCTAGCAATCGCGCCGGTCAAGGGCATGCGGCTGCAGCGCACCAGCGAGGTCCGGCTCGGGCAGCGCGGGATAAGCGGCGATCGCGAATTCCTGGTCGTCGGCGAGGACGGCGGTCTCTTGCTGACCGCCCGGTTCCCGGCGCTGCTGCAGATCGAGGCCGCCTGGGATGAGGTGCGCAACGTCCTGACGCTGAGCTTCCCGGACGGCGACGTCGTCCAGGACACGCCCGCGTGCGGAAGTCGCGCGACCACCCGGATGTACGACGGACGGGAGATACCCGGGTGGGTCATCCCGGGGCCACTCAGCGTCGCGCTGTCGGGCTACCTGGGCCGGCCCGTGCACCTGTTCAAACGGGCGCCGGAGCACCTCGGCTGCGACGACGAGCCCGTGACGCTGATGTCCGAGGCATCGCTTCAGGCGCTCGCCCCGCAGTTCAGCGGCACGGCTCCGGACCCGCGCCGGTTCCGCATGAGTATCACGATCGCGGGGACGGACGCGTGGGCCGAGCACACCTGGGGCGGCCAGGAGGTCGTCATCGGCGATGGCGTCCTGCGCGTCATCACCCCCGTGCCGCGCTGTGTGGTCACAACGCGAAACCCCGAGTCGGGCGCGACCGATGCGCGCGTACTGCACGCACTGGCCCGCTTGCGGGGCAAGGACGACATCACCTTCGGCGTCTGGTGCGAGATCCTCCGGCCCGGCAGCATCCACGTCGGTGACGCCGTCACACGCCGGCCCCACGGCTGATCACAGCCAGGCTCGCCGTGACTCACCCCTCGGGCGGGTAGTCGACCTCGACGCCAACGAGGCGCAGTCGGAGTCGATCGGCACCTCGCTGGACCAGCGCCCGGACACCGCGTCGTAGGCGATCACGTAGTCGTTGTCGGTGGTGCCGGGGTCGCCGGAGCAGTCGCCGATCGAGGTCTGCGCGTAGAGCGCACCGCCCGGGAACAGTTCTGCCCCGACGGCTGGGGCGGCGGCGTCCAGTCGCTCATCCAGAGGCTGAACAGCGCCACCCGGTTGTTCGCCTGCGAGCCGTCGTACGCCGCCTAGGCCCGCACCGCGGGTATGACGCAGACGCAGTCGTCGGGCACTACCTGTCGCCACACGTAACCCTGTCGGCCGGCGACCCCGCCGAGGACGTCACGCCTGCGGACGTGCTGCCCTGGCCGCTGCCGGACCCACTGGCCAGGCCTGCCGGCCGTGCCGACGTCCCCTGCCTCCTTTGGCCCTGCCGACGGCCACGCGTTGTGGCTCGTGACAGTGGCAGGAGTCCCGGTGCCGCCGGGCGCCAACAACTTCTCGCGGAGAATTTCGCGGAGAATTTTGCTCCCGGGCCCGGCGGCCCGGAAGGCCCGCGCCGAACCTAGTTGCCCCGGAGCATGTCCCCGAGGATCCCGCCGACAACACCGCCGCCGGCCACCTGCTGCGTGTTCCGGTCGTCGTGCTGGAGATACGGCGCCAGCGCGTGAGCCAGGACCGGGATCGGCATCGACTGCAGCCAGACCCGGCCCGGCCCGGTCAGCGCCACGACGTGGAAGCCGTCGTCACCGAACATCGCGTTCGCCATTCCGCGCATCCGGGTCACCGTGAACTGGACGCTGCCCTGGAACATGCCGACGTGGCCGGGGTGCACGAGCAGGCCCTGCATGGGCGGCAGATCGTAGGTGGTGAGCTCCCCGGACAGCTCGATCCACGCCGTGCCCTGGCCCTCCAGCTTCTGCAGCACAAACCCGTCCCCGCCCCACATCCCGCCGCGGAAGCTCTGCTGCAGCCCGATGCTCGGGACGATGCCGGGAGTCCCGCACAGCCAGCCGTGCCGGTGCACGAAGTAGGCCTGGCCGGGGTCGATCTGCACGGGCATGATGTGCCCGGGGACCTTGGCCGCGAACGTGATCGCGCCCGGCCCGCCGTAGTGCGTGACAAACATCCCGCCACCGCCGATGGCCCGCTTCAGTCCCTGCATCAACCCGCCGCCACCACCGGGGCCGCCGGTACTCATTCCCTGCGACATCTGAATGCTCTGCGTCATCCAGGCCAGCTCGCCGTGGGTGGAGATGACCTCCTCGCCGGCGTCCAGCGTCACTTCCAGTATGGGCATCGTGGTGCCCTTGATGTTGGCCTGCATGACATGCCCTCCCGATGGCCCCGCCGGGCTGCGCCGCAGGCGCGGCGTCTGGACGACAAACTACTTCCGCGCCCGGCCTGCGGATGGGGACATTCTGAAGTTGGCCGGATCATTCCGCCGCTGCTGGCCTGCCGGTTACCGAGCGGCCCGCCCCGCGGCGAACTGGCCGGGCGCACGGCCCGGCCCCGGCGGGCCGGCGTAGGCCTGGGCGATGTCCAGCCAGCGGTCAGCATCGGGCCCGGCGGCGACCAGGCTGAGGTCGTCGCGGTGCCGCCGCTGCGTCACCAGCAGGCAGAAGTCGAGCGCCGGGCCGCTGACGCTCTGCGCGGCATCTTCCGGCCCCCACGTCCACTCCACGCCACCCGGCGCGACGAGCTTGACCCTGAACTCCTCAGCCGGAGGCGCCAAGCCTCTGGTGATGAACGCGTAGTCCCTTGTACGCACGCCGAACCTGGCCAGGTGGACGATACGGCCGGTCGCCGGGCGCTCGGCGCCGAGGGCGTCGGCGATGTCCTGGCCGTGGCCGAACAGCTCCATCATCCTGACGCTGCCCATCGTCGCCGGCGAGATCGATGTCACGATCCAGGGCAGCCGCTCGCCGGCGGGCACCGCAGCGAGCGCGTCCTCCAGGGCATGGCGCGTATCCCGCCAGTGCGCCAGCAACTGCTCCGGCGGCCTGTCGGCGAACTCGCCGGCCCCGGCGTCGATTGCCTCGTTGAAATCTCTGCCGAGCTCGGCGCGCCGGGCCGAGAACGCCGCGGCATCCGTGGCCGCCAGCGTGGCGAGCGCGGCCGACGACGCCAGGTGGCTGATCTGGTGGGCGATGGTCCACCCGGGCGCCGGAGTCGCCAGCCGCCACTGGTCCGCGCTGATGCCGGACACCAGCCCGTCGAGGTCGTCGCCCTCGGCTTCCAGGTCGGCCAGGATCTCGTCGATGATCACCGCTGCCCCCTCCGGTCGCCGGGCTGCCTCCGCTCAGTCAATACGACGCGAGCAAGCCCCCGCGCCCCATCGCCTCGTTATTGCGCAGCGATTGCACGGCCTTGACCCATGCGGCGTGGACGCCAGCCCTGGGGCCGATGTGGCGGCATTGCCAATTACCCTAATGCCGCGATAAATAGCGCGTGAGTGGCCACGGACATGGGCGCATGCGAGTACCCGCTGCGGGCCCGGGGTACATGCTCTACCGGCCGTGCTGTTTCCTTCTCGCCGTTGGCGAGGCGGCCGGCGCCATATGCGCCTGATCTTTTTTGAATGGGCTCGATACCGGGGGATGAAAGGCGCGCCTGGCGGCGCGGAAATTGGGGGACACAAGTGATCACGCGCGCAGGCGACTTCATGGCCTGGCTTGGCGGCGGCGACGCGGAAATCCTTCAGCAGGTGCCGCAGGAACGGGCGCGGTTTGTCCAGATGGCGGGTGTGCTGCTGACAACGGCCGCCATCGCGGTCGTCTCGATGACATTCGCGCTGCACGACGGCGTCAAGGCGCCGCTGGTGCCATCCGTGGTCCTCGGCGCCGCGTGGGGCGTGGTGATCCTCAACCTCGACCGGTTCCTGGTGCTGAGCATGGGCTCCACCCGGGACCGCAAGCGCCTCGTGTTCATCACGCTGCCCCGGCTCGCGCTGGCCGTGGTGCTCGCGCTGGTCATCTCCACACCGCTGGTCCTGCGCATCTTCGCCAGCGACATCAATCAGCAGCTGTTCATCATGCAGCAGAACGAATCTCGCCAGGAAGCATCGCTGGAGGCCCGCAGCGGGCAGCAGCAGGAAGCCAACAAGATCGAGTCCCAGATCACTACCGACCAGGGGATCCTGAACGGCCACCTGCCGCAGTCGATCACCAGCCCGCAGCTGCAGTCCGCACAGAAGCAGGTCGCCACGCTGCAGAAGGAGGCGGCCAGCGACTATCAGGCGGAGGTCAGCGCGCGCGAAGCCTGGCAGTGTGAGCTTGACGGCCAGACCTGCCAGGGGTCGTCCGGCACGACTGGTGACGGCCCGCGGGCTCAGGCGAAGTACCAGGAGTACGAGCAGGACGTCAAGACGTACAACTCGGTCGAGAGCCAGCTCACCGCCGCTCAGGCCGCCGAGAAGAGCGCGCAGAGCAGCTTCGGCAGCGACCTGAGCAGCCGTGTCCAGCAGCTCGAGGCCTCGGCCCGCGCCGCGCTCCCCGGGCTGCAGCGCGAGCACCAGAAGCTCGAGTCGGAGCTGCAGTCGACGGCGGCGAACGGATGGAACGTCGACGCCAAGAACACCGGCATCCTCGCGCAGCTTCAGGCGCTGTCGCAGGCCAGCGCCGCCAACCCGAGCCTGCAGGCGGCGCGGCTCGCGGTCCTGGCGCTGTTCTTCCTCATCGAGATCCTTCCGGTCACGGTGAAGTTCCTGCTCAACATCGGGCCACCGTCCGCCTACGAGGTCGTGGCCAAGCTCAGGGAGGACGAGCTCGTCGAGGCCGCGACCATGCGCCGGATCGAGGCCCGGCGGATCGCGGAGGGCGAGTCGCGCACCAGGATCGGCGTCCAGGCCGACATGCAGCAGAAAGAGGAGGACCTCGGCAAGCGCGCGAACACCCGCATCGCCACCGAGATGACCAAGATCCTCGACACGACCGTGCTCGAGTGGGGCAGGCAAGCCCGCGAGGGGCTGCCGGCGGCCAACGGCACCAACGGCTCCGGGCACGCCGACCCGCAGCTCGGCCAGGGCTTCGGGCTGACGGGCGGCACGCCGTGACCGCCGTGGTTCCCCGGATGACACGCAGGATCGCGTTCTGGCTCGGCCAGGAGAGCGGGCCGGACGGCGCGCCGTATCCGCTCGGCGGCGGCGGGCACGACGACGGGCCCGCGAGCCCCAGCCTGTCCGGCCTGGTGTTCCTGTTCCTCGCCGACGACCAGCGCTCGGACGGCAGCTCTGGCTGGCGCCGGGGCCGCAAGGTGCTGCGCGACGTGGAGGCCAAGCTCGCAGCGACGCCGGGCATCACCTACCGGGTGCGGGCCCTGCCCGGCAGGGATGCCGGGGCACTGCGCAGGCCCCGGCAGGCTGGCCGGTGGGCGCGGTGGGCGCTGCGGCGCCCGGCCGACGGCATGGATTTCCCCCGGCTGCTGGCCAGCTCCCGGGCCGCGATGCAGCGGGACCTGGCCGTGCTCCGGCAGGGCGGCGCGATCGTGACCCGGCCCGCCGCCGTGTGCTACGCGGTGGCCCCGCCGCTCGCGGACGCGATCACGGCCGAGGAATACGGCCGCCTGACCAGGGAAGCGCTGATCACCTGGGTGGTGCCGGAGAGCTCGGCGGCGCTGATGCCCCCGGCATTCATCGCCAGCGGGGAGCAGGTCGTGATCGATCACTACGCCGCCGGCGACGAGGCCGCGCACCTGGTGCGCGCCGGCACCCGCGGCTGCTAGTCGCCGAGCTCGGCCCGGCGGCGGGTCACGAACTCCTCGAGTTCCTCCCTGACCGCGTCGTCCAGCGGCGGCTGCTGGTACTCCTCCAGCGTCTTGGCGCAGATGTCCGATGCGCGCGCGGTGGCGTCCTTTCCGCCTTGCTTCAGCCAGCGCTCGTAGTTCGCCGTCGACGACAGCAGCGGCCGGTAGAAGCACTCACGGAACCGTTCCATCGTGTGCGCGGCGCCGAGGAAGTGCCCGCCGTGTCCGACCTCCTCGTGCGCCCCGAAGGCCAGCGACGCCTCGTCGATCTCCAGCGGGGTGAACTCGCGCCTGAGCATCCGCAGCAGCTCGATGTCCACGATGAACTTCTCGTAGCAGGAGACCAGACCGCCCTCGAGCCAGCCCGCCGCATGCATCACCCAGTTGGTGCCCGCCAGGAACGTGGGCAGCAACGTCATCAGCGACTCGTACGCGGCCTGGGCATCGCAGGTCTGGCTGGAGTTCAGCCCGCCGCCGGTGCGGAACGGCAGCCCGAAGTGGCGGGCCAGCTGGCCCGTGCACAGCAGGCCGATCCCGGACTCCGGAGTCCCGAACGACGGCGACCCGGACTGCATGTCGATGTTGGAGAGGAACGAGCCGAAGATCACCGGGCAGCCCGGCCGGATCAGCTGGGCCAGCGCGATGCCGGTCAGCGCCTCGGCCAGCTGCTGCACCAGCGCGGCCGGGATCGTCACCGGCGACATGGCGCCCATCAGCAGGAACGGCGTGAGCACCACGGGCTGGTTCGCGGCGCAGTACTCGAACTGGGCGTCCAGCATCCGGTCGTCCCAGCGCAGCGGGGAGTTGCAGTTGATCAGCGAGATCGTGGCCGGCGTGGCCTCGATCGCCTCACGCCCGCCGAACAGGATCTCGGTCATCCTTATCGTGTCGGCGGCGTTCGGGCCGGACACCACGTTGCCCATGTAGATCTTGTCGGTGAGGGTCTGCAGCGCGTAGATCATGTCCAGGTGCCGGGAGTCGAGCGGCGCGTCGTTCGGTTCGCAGATCACGCCGCCGGCGGAGTCCAGCTGCGGGAACGACTGCGACAGCATGCACAGCCGGCGGAAGTCATCCAGCGTGGCATCGCGCCGCACGTCGCCTTCACGGACGAACGGCGACCCGTAGACGGCGCCGAACACCATGTCGTCCCCGCCGATGTGCACGCTGTTCGCCGGGTTGCGGGCCTGGACGTCGAACTCCCGCGGCGCCTTGGCCACCTGCTCGAGCACGAACTCCGGGTCGAAGAAGACCACCTCGCCGTCCACCTTCTGGCCGGCCTTGCGGAACAGCTCCACGGCTTCCGGCTTAGCGAACTGCACGCCGATCTCGGTGACGATGCGGCGCCATCCGGCGTCGAGGACGCCCACGGCATCCGGGGAGAGGATCTCGTAACGCGGCATGCGGTTGCGGAACATGACCACCTCTCGGTCGCAGCGCTTGACCCGGCACAAAGCCGAATTTAGGATCACATCGTAGAACAGAGTTCCGTAACATGGAACTGCCCCGGAGGGAACCCCTTTGACGAGCCCGAACGGTACACAGGCGGTTGATCGGGCAGCACAGCTGCTGATCGAGGTCGTGCACGGGCCGGGACCGGTCACGTTCACCGAGCTGACCTCCGCGTCCGGTCTGGCCAAGAGCACGACGTCGCGCCTGCTGATGGCGCTCGAGCGCAACGGCCTGGTGCAGCGCGACAGCAAGGGCGGGTTCCGGCCCGGCGAAGTCTTCGTCTCCTACGCCTGGCGCAGCGGCGCCGAGTCCGGGCTGATCCCCGTGGCGCAGCCGTTCCTCGACCGGCTCGGCGACGCCACCGGCGAGACCATCAACCTCGGCGTGGAAAGCCGCGGGATGGTGGAGCAGATCGCGCAGGTCGACAGCACATACATGATCGGCGGGACGAACTGGGTCGGCCTGTCGGTGCCGCTGCACTGCGCGGCGCTCGGCAAGGTGCTGCTGGCCTACGGCGCCGCTGAGCTGCCGCCCGGCCGGCTGTCCCGCCGCACTGGCCACACGATCACCAGCCGCGAGGCGCTGGCGGCCGAGCTCACCGACGTCCGCCGCCGCGGCTACGCGGTGACGAACGAGGAGCTGGAGCCCGGCCTGGTCGCGGTGGCCGCGCCGGTCCATCGCGACGACGCGACAGTGGTCGCCGCGCTCTCGGTCTCCGGCCCGGCGAGCCGGCTGACCAAGGCCAGGATCCCCGAGATGGCCGCACGGTGCAGGACCGAGGCCAACGCCCTCTCGGTCGTGCTCGGCTACCAGCCGGGCCGACGCCAGCAAAAGGAAGGTGCCGCGTGACCCGAGACGAGCTCCTGAAGCAGCTCTACGACTTCACCCTGGTCGGGAACGGACCGGAGGTGCTCAATCTGACCAACGAGGGTCTCGGCATGGGACTCGGTCCCGAGGAGCTTCTGTACGAGGCGCTGATCCCGTCGCTCGAGGAGGTCGGCGCGCGGTTCGAGCGCGGCGACTTCTTCGTCCCGGAGATGCTGATCGCGGGCAAGGCGATGGCGGGCGCGCTGGAGATCCTGCGGCCGCTGCTGGCCGAGACCGGCGCCGAGACCATCGGCAAGATCGTCATGGGCACGGTCAAGGGCGACGTGCACGACATCGGCAAGAACCTCGTCAACATCATGTTCGAGGGCGCGGGCTTCGAGGTGATCGACCTGGGCGTCCAGGTCGCGCCGGAGAAGTTCATCGACGCGATCAAGCAGCATCAGCCCGACATCGTCGGCTTCTCCGCGTTCCTGACCACGACCATGCCGATGTTCAAGGCCAACATCAACGCGCTGCAGAAGGCGGGCATGCGCGATCAGGTGATCGTGATGGTCGGCGGCGCGCCGGTGACCCAGGAGTACGCCGATGTCGTGGGCGCCGATGGCTACGCAGCGGACGCGTCGGCGGCCGTGGTCAAGGCCAAGGAACTGCTGCAGCGCCGCCGCGCGATGGCTGCCGCGTAAAAGGGAGCTCGGATGGAAACGGTGCTGCGCTCGGCCAGCAAGGAACTGACGATCGGCCCGGAGCAGCCGTTCTGCATCGTGGGCGAGCGGATCAACCCCACCGGGCGCAAGATCTTCCAGGAGCAGCTGCGCAGCAACGACCTGTCCCGGATCGAGATCGACGTCGCCGCTCAGGTCGCGGGCGGCGCGATGATGCTCGACGTCAACATGGGTGCGCCGCTCGCCGACGAGACCGCGCTGATGGTTGCGGCCGTGAAGCTGATCCAGAGCCTGTGTGACCTGCCGCTGTGCCTGGACTCCTCGATCGTCGAGGTGCTCGACGCCGGGCTGGGCGCGTACCAGGGCAAGGCCCTGGTCAACTCCGTGACCGCCGAGGACGAGCGGCTCGACGCGATCCTGCCGCTGGTGCGCGAGCACGGCGCGGCCGTGATCGCGCTGCCGAACGACGAGGAGGAGATCCCCGAGGATCCGCGGCGCCGGCTCGAGCTCGTTCGCAAGATCGTGGACGTGGCCACCGGCACGTACGGCATCCCGATCGAGGACATCGTGATC
>JASHQP010000802.1 GCA_030039095.1 Streptosporangiaceae bacterium | reverse complement strand
AGCGGCGTGATCGACAGTCCCAGGTCGGCGGCGAGGCGCTCCTGGTTGATCGTCGCACCGGGCGCGAGCGAGCCCGAGAGGATCCGCTTCCTGAGCTCCTGGTAGGCCGCTTCGGCTTTGGTCAGGACACCAACAGCCTGCAGATGGGTCTCGGAAGACTCGGTCACTCGCCCTCCCACCGCCGCTGAGCCGCCTCTCGGCCGGATACTCGGCGATCCCGGAGCCTACTCGACATGGCGTTCCAGTGCCGCCGCGACCGCAATCGCCTCGGCATCGTGAAACGGTCTCCCCACCACCTGCACTCCGACCGGCAGCCCGTCCCTGGACACGCCCCAGCGCACGACGGCGGCCGGTGTCCCGAGCAAGGTCACCGCCCGGCAGCAGCTCTCCATCTGCGCCCCGCTCAGCACGCGACCATCAACCCGGAATTCGGCCGTATCTGGCGGGAAGGCCGGGACCGATGCCACCGGCATGAGCAGAATCGGCCACTGCCGCATGAACGCGGCGACCTCGGCACGGAGATCATCGGCAGCCGCAGTCAGCTCCCGCAGCGCGGCCGGCCGGGCCGGACGGCCCGGCTCCGCATAGATCAGTTCGCGTGCGTAGCCGGTCAGATCGGCCTCCCGGCCGGCCGCGAGGGCCCGGTGCTCCGGGAGTCCCTCGATGCCGCGCAGCGCCGCGTAAACCCGCTCGGCCCGGTCGAGTCCTGGCGGGCGGCAGGCGATGACCCTGGCTCCCAGGCCCGCCAGCGCGTTCGCCGCGGACTCGACGGCCGCAGCCAGGTCGGCGCGGACCGGGAAGCTCCCGTCGCCCGCGCACCAGGCCACGCCGAGGCCGGTCACGCTGACCCGGTCGGGGTGGCCGAGCGTCGCTGGCACAGCGTTGCCGTCGATTCCGTCAGGACCCGCCATCACCTGCAGCAGCGGCCAGAGATCGCCGACCCGGCGCGCGATCGGGGCGATCGACTGCAGTCTGGCCTGCAGCGACGTGCCCGGCGGAACGGGCGGGGCGGGCCGAACGGGCGCGGGCCAGGGCGGGAAGGGGCTGGGCCAGGGCGGGAAGGGGCTGGGCCAGGGAGGGAAGGGAACCTGCCCGGTGCCAGGGATCAGCCCGGGCGTGGGCCGCAGCGCGGCCAAGCCGGTGCAGTGAGCGGGAACCCGGATCGACCCGCCGTAGTCGGTGCCGATGCCGAACGCGGCCATGCCGGAGGCCACCGCGGACGCGTCTCCCCCGCTCGAGCCGGCAGGGCTCAGGCCGGGACCGAGCGGGCTCAGCGTCTCGCCGAACAGCCGGTTCCCGGTGTGCACGGCCAGCCCGAACTCCGGGCAGTTGGCCTTGCCGAGCAGGACCGCGTCCGCCGCGTGCAGCCGCTCGACCGCCGTGGCTCCCCAGGCCGGTACGTGGTCGCGCAGGATCAGGCTCCCCGCGGTCGACCGCACGCCACGCGTGGCGATCAGGTCCTTGACCGTGAACGGCACGCCGGCCAGCGGCCCGGGAGCGGCACCGGCCGCGATCGAGGAGTCGATGTTCGCGGCGTGTTCGCGCGCCTCGTCCTCGGCGAGCGTGACGATGGCGTTCAGCGCTGGGTTCTGGATTCGGACCTGTTCCAGATGGGCTTCGAGCACCTCGGTCGCCGTGATCGTGCGGTTCCTGACCTGGGCGGCAATGGCCAGTGCTGACCAGGCGGTCACCGGCAGCCGGGCGCTTGCCTCCCCGGTTGCCATCACTGGCCCTCTGCCGGGCTGTCTTCCCACGCGATCGCCCGGATCGGGGACCCGCTCGAGTTCGGCACCGGCAGCGGCAGTCCACAGAACCGCACCCGCCGACCGGCCAGGCCGGCCAGATTCGTCAGGCCCTCGATGATGTAGATCCCCGCGGACAGGCATATGCGGTGCGCAGGCCAGGGATCGGCAACCTCGGGACGGTAACAGCGGCGGACGCAGACGCCCTCGTAGACGTGCTCGAAGCCGAATGGCTCCACGCCTACGGCGTGCACACCGGCGTCCACCAGCCACTGCGCGCCCTCCGGGGTGACATACGTCTGGCTGACCAGGTACTCGTCGGGAGTGCCCGGCTCCTCGCCGGAGTAGACCAGCACGATGTCACCGCGACGGACGCCCGGGCGCGCCCGGGCGAAGTCGCTGCCGGTCAGCCCACGCCCTCTGGCGTAGGAGCAGTCGATAACCGCGGCCTCACCGAACAGCCTCGTGAGATCGAGCTCGTCGACGCTCGGGGCGCCGCGGACGACGTGGCTGGGCGCGTCGACGTGGGTGCCGAAATGATCGTTCAGCGTCCACTGGCACTGCGCGCCGTTGTCGCCCTGCTCCCAGCTTCGCAGCCAGGAGAATTCCAGCTCCTTGACCGCGGCATCGCCGACCCCGAGCCTGCCGGCCAGCGCGATCAGGGTGTCGTGCGTCAGCGGCCTGGTCAGGTCGTGGATCGGCGGTGACCATGTCATGAGTGCGCGTCCCTTGGGGCCGACGGCGAACTGCTGCTTGCCACAGCTTCCTTGATGTATCGCAGCGCTAGCTGCAGATCCTGCCAGGCGCCGCCGAACTGGAGACGGAAGTACCCGGCACAGCCGAACGCGGGCCCCGGGCAGGCCGGCACGCCGAACCGCACGATCAGATCCCTGGCCAGGGCCTCGGCGTCGCCGGCGAAGCGGGGGAAGAGGTTCAGTCCCCCTCGCGGTGGGATGCAGCTCAGCCCCGCGATCGCGGCGAGTTCGCGAGCCGCCCACGAGCCGCGTTTCGCGGCGTCTGCCACCATCGCGTCGAGCCAGTCGCCGGGTCCGGTCATCGCAGCAAGAGCCGCCGCCTGAGCCGGCCGGCTGACCGCCAGCATCGACCACTCGAGCAGCGCCGACACGCGGCCGAGCAACTCCGGCGGCAGGACCGCGTAGCCGGCGCGCATCCCTGGCATCGCGTAGTCCTTGGAAAACGAGCCCACTAGAACGCTTGGCAGCTCCGGGTGTGCGGCCGCAGGCGACAGGTGGCCACGCCCCCCATAGACGAATCTCGACAGCGACTCGTCGCTGACGAGCAGCAGCCCGGACCGTGCTGCGAGATCCGCGGCGGCGCGGATGTCCGTCTCGTCGTACACGTAGCCGGTCGGATTTACCGGCGTGTTGACGTAGAGGATCTTGGTCCGCGGGGTGACGGCAGCGTCGGCGGCCGCCCAGGAGGGACGGAACCCGGCGGAGGCCGGGCTGGAGAACCAGACAACGCGGGCACCAACCTGCCGGGCCAGGCCGCCGACGAAGAAGCCCGGCGCCGGCATGAGCACCTCGTCCCCGGGCCGCAGAACCGCGCGGAACACAAGGTCGAGCGCGTGCATCGCGCCACACGTCACGACGACCTGTCCGGGCGAGGCACGGACGCCGCGCGCCTCGAGCGAGGCCGCGATCGCCTCGCGGAGCGCAGGCTCGCCGCCCGATGGCGCGTATCCGGGGACGGTGGCGGCCGCGTCCACCGCTTCCCGGACGTGGCCTGGCAGCGGCACCAATGGCGAGCCGCTCAAGCGCAGCCGGCTGTCCGGGTGGTGCCTCTCGATGAGCGTCTCGACGACGCGTGTCATCGGCTGCTCGGTCTCACCGTGCAGCCACACCTGTGCCTCGTCGCTGGCTCCCACGCCCGCCAGGGCCCTAGGCATGGGAAGGCTGCTGCGCACCTGATTCGTCCGCCTCCGCGAACGCCGCCCGCCCGATCGCGGCCTCGGCCTGCGCGAGGCGCCGCCGCAGCACGAACGTGAGCACAATGCCGGCGAGGAGGTAGACGATCACTACCACCGGAAGATAGTCGTAGGGCGGCGCCTGCGGGCCGCCGAGCGGGCTGATCGACCACAGCGGGTAGACCATGACCGCGATGCCGATGAGCGGCAGCAGCGCGTGCAGGATCGGGTTGAAGAGCCGGCGCAGGCTGGTGCGGAAGACGACGAACGTGGACACCATGATCAGGACGTAGACGGGAACCATCGCGAAGGTCAGCACGGTGCCCAGGTAGGCGTAGGTGTTCTCGGGGCCTACCCACAGGCCGAGCACGAGGAAGAGCACGAGCCCGAGCGCAGCCTCCGCGACGATGGCCACGACCGGCGTCTGGTATCGCGCCGACACCCGGCCCAGGGCGGCCGGCAGCAGCCTGTCCCTGGACATCGCGTAGTAGATGCGCGACACCGCCAGCGCCGTCAGCAGCAGCGACGCGGTGAAACTGGTGACCCCGGCGATATCGATGGCGAGCCGGAACGCTGGGCTCGCGAACCGCTCGGCGAGCGTGTCGAACGGCGCGGCGTTGCCCGCCAGGGCGCTCGAATGATGGACGCCGAAGCCGATCGTCGCGGCATACGAGCCGAACGTCAGGAACAGCCCACCGATGATCACGGCGAGGAACAGTGCGAGCGGGATGTGCCGGCGCGCCCGGGTCGCTTCCTCGCCCGTCGTGGTCACGGCCTCGAACCCGACGAAGGACAGCACACCGAACACCATCGCGCCGCCGAGCGCACCGAACCCGGACGGCGGCTTGAACGGCACGACCGTGTTCCCCGCCGCGCCGCCTTTGGCGACGACCACGATGCACAGCACGGTGACGATGACGAGCTCTACGGCCAGGATGACAAGGCCGAAGCGTACCGACGGCCTTACGCCGATAATGTTGATCACGGTCACCAGCGCGAGCAGGATCAGCGCGATCACGACCCAGTTCAGGCTGACCCCGTAGCGGCCCAGGATCGTCGAAACGTAGTCGCCCTCGGCGGCGCAGACTCCGGGAACGGTCAGGAACGATCCGGCCAGGACCAGCCAGCCCACGATAAAGCCGGCGCGCTGTCCCAGCGCACTGCGGATCCAGGAGTAGTAGCCGCCCGCGTTCGCCTGATGCTTCGCGAGCTGGGCCATGCACGACGCCACGATCAGCATGGCGACGGTGGCCAGCAGGAACGCGAACGGAACGCTGGAGCCTGCGAACGACACGGCGATCGGCGTGTTGAAGTACAGCGCGGCGGTCGGGGCGTAGGTGGCTGTCGCCATCGCGACCACGTCGGTTGCCGTCAGGGCGTTCCGCCTGAGGGTGCTGGCCGACGAAGGGCTGAGGGTCATCGCGGAACCTCCCAGGTGGATCGAAGCCTATAGGCTGTGGGCTGCAGGTTACGGTTGGGTGATTCCGGGCGTCAAGGGCACGCGGGTCGATCGGTCCGCCAGGGACGTCGCTTCAGCCGGCCAGGGACGTCGCTTCAGCCGGCCAGGGACATGCTGGCCCGCCGGGCGGCGTCGGCGATCTCCTGCTCGTCGGCGGTCACCAGGCGGTCGCGCTCGACCACGGCCTTGCCCCCCACGAGCAGCAGCTCGAGCGGGGGCGGCGAGCCGAGGACCAGCGCGGCGACGGGGTCGGCGATGCCCGCGTGCGGCAGAGTGTCCAGCCGCCACAACGCGACGTCCGCGAGCTTGCCCGGCTCCAGCGAGCCGAGGTCGGCTTCGCGGCCGAGCACCCGCGCCCCGCCGAGCGTGCCCAGCTCGACGGCCTCCCGCACGGTCATCGCGCCGGCCCCGCCGACGGCGCGCGCGAACAGCGCCGCCGCTTGCACCTCGGCCACCAGCGAGCCGGCCTCCTGGGAGGCCGCGCCGTCCACCCCGAGCCCCACGGGGACGCCCGCGTCGGCCAGCGAGCGGGTGCGGCAGATGCCCGCGCCGAGCCTGGCGTTGGAGGACGGGCAGTGCGCGACGCCGGTACCGGTCGCGGCGAGTCTGGAGATCGCGCGGTCATCCAGGTGCACCCCGTGCGCCAGCCAGACGTCCGGACCGAGCCAGCCGACCGAGTCCGCGTACTCGGTAGGCGTGCAGCCGAAGCGCTCGCGGCAGTAGTCGTCCTCGTCGGCGGTCTCGGCGAGATGCGTGTGCAGCCGGATACCGGCGCTGGGCGGGTAGCTCCTGGCCAGCGCGGCCGACTGGGTCAGCAGCTCCCCGCTGACGCTGAACGGGGAGCACGGTGCGACGCCGACCCGCACCATCGAGCCCGGCGACGGGTCGTGGAACCGCTCGATCGCCGCCTGCGTCGCGGCGAGGATCGCGTCGATGTCCTCCACCACGTCGTCGGGCGGCAGCCCGCCGGAGCTTGCGCCAAGATCCATGGAGCCACGGGTGGGATGGAACCGCAGGCCCACGCCGGCGGCTGCCTCGATCGTGGCGGCGAGCACGTCGCCGCCGGCCTTGGGGAACAGGTAGTGGTGGTCCATCGTGGTCGTGCAGCCGGTCCTGGCGTGCCAGGCCAGCGCCGCCGTCGCCGCGGCGCGCACGATCCCCGCGTCCATCCGCGCCCAGACCGGGTACAGGGCGGTCAGCCAGCCGAAGAGGGGGGCGTCGACGGCACGGCCCCTGGTGGCCCACTGGTACAGGTGATCGTGCGTGTTGACCAGCCCGGGCGTGGCCAGGCAGCCGGTGGCGTCGACGCGGCGCGCGCCGGGGTGGGCGTCGGCGTCGCGTTCTGGCCCGGAACCCACGGCGGTGATGCGGTCGCCTTCGATGACCACATGCCCGGCGGAGTACTCGTCTCGCTCGGGGTTCATGGTCAGCACGTGACAGCCGGACAGGACGAGGGCGGTCACGAGGCGCGGTCCTGCCACCGGTCGGCGGCCAGCCGGACGGCCGCGAGGATCTTCTCGTAGCCGGTGCACCGGCACAGGTTGCCGGCCAGCGCCTCGCGGATCTCGGCGTCCGTCGGCTGGGTGCGCCTGCGCAGCAGGTCGTGCGTTGCGACCAGCAGGCCCGGCGTGCAGAACCCGCACTGGACCGCCCCGGCCTCGATGAACGCCTGCTGCACGGGATGCAGGCCACCGTCCGCCGCGGCCAGGCCCTCGACGGTGACGATGCTGCGGCCCTGCGCCTGGCCGGCCGCGACCAGGCAGGCGCACACCGCCTCGCCGTCCAGGTACACCGTGCACGAACCGCACTCGCCCTGCTCGCACGCGTTCTTCGAGCCGGGCAGCCCCATCCGCTCCCGCAGCACGTACAGCAGGCTTTCGCCCTCCCAGACATCGTCGGCCTGCTTGGTCTCGCCGTTGACCGTCGCCGTGATCCGCATGCGGTCAGCCTCCCTTGGCCTGCAGGGAATCCCAGGCCCAGGTCAGCGTACGCCTGGCCATCACCGCGAGCCCATGCAGCCGGTAGGCGGCCGTGCCTCGCACGTCGTCGACCGGGGAGGCCGCGGCCCTCACCCTCTCCCCGAACTCGCTGACCACGGCTTCGGGCAGGTCCGCGCGGGATTCCCACAGGCCTTTCTCGGCCAGCGCGGCCGCGAGGAAACGCTCGGCGTCCAGCGCCCGCCTCGGCGTCGGCGCCGCCGATCCGATGCCGGTGCCGACCGTCCGGTCCGCCGTGTTCAGGCTGATGCAGAACGACGCCACGGCGATCACCATCGCGTTCCGGGTGCCGATCTTGCTGAACTGCTGCGGGCCGGCTGCCTGCGGGATCAGGATCGCCGCGATCAGCTCGTCGTCGGCAAGGGCGTGGCGCTTGACGCCGGTGTAGAAGTCGGCGGCTGGAATCGTGCGGACCCCGCGCACCGACGCCACCTCGATCTCGGCCCCGGCCGCGAGCAGCGGCGGATGGCTGTCGCCCGCTGGCGACGCGGCGCCGAGGTTGCCGCCCACGGTGCCCCGGTTGCGGATCTGCGGCGAGCCCACCGTCCTGGCCGCCATGGCCAGCCCCGGCAGCCGGTCGCCGAGCTCGGTGATCACCCGCGCGTAGCTGACCCCGGCGCCGAGCCGGACCATGCCGCCCCCGGCGGACCACTGGGCCAGGTCGGCGACCCTGGTCAGGTCCAGCAGGGCGGCGGGGCGGCGGGCGTCGAAGTTCAGCTCCACCATCACGTCGGTGCCCCCCGCGATCGGCACCGCGTCGGGCCGCTCCGCCTTCGCAGCCAGCGCATCACCCCAGCTCGTCGGCTGCAAAAAGTCCACGCGTGGCTCCCCAATCTCCAAGATCGCTTATCGGGGACGATTTTCGGTCGGTAGAGCTGAAGATCGCCCCCGCCGGGCGATCATGCAAATGCGGTGGCGGAATCCCAGGCCGGGCCTGGGTCTTCGGCGTCATCCCGCTGGACGGTGGCCTGGATCAGGCCGTAGGGACGGTCGGCGGCGAAGAACACTTCCCCGGGGTTGTCCAGGCCAAACGGCGCCAGGTCGGCGAGGAAGTGGTGCCGGTTCGGCGCGGACAGCCTGATCTCCGCCACGTCGTCCCTCGCCTCGAGGACCGCCTTGCCCATCTCGAACAGCGTCTGCTGCAGCGCCAGGCTGTGCACCTCGGCGAATCGCTCCAGCAGGATCTGCCTGACCTGGGCGTGGGCTTCGTCCCAGCTCTTTGGCTGGCCGCCGCCCATCTCGTAGCGCCAGCGCGCGGTCAGCGACGTCGCCAGGATCCGGTCGTCGGTCTCGGCCAGCGTGGTGTACCGGTCCTCGAGGAAGCCGTGGAACTCCGAGCCGGTCGACTTCATCACGACGAGGCCGTCCAGGCCCGAGACGACCCAGCAAGCCGGTGCCTGGCCCCCGGCGGCGACGGTCACCGCCGTGGTGCGGACCTCGCTGGACGCCCGGGCGAACGCGTGCGGGTGCGGCTGGCCGGCCACGCTGATCCGTTCCCACCGGTATTCCTCGACCTCCACCCTGGCCGCGCTGACCGGCGCGATGTCGGTGACGAAGTGGCGGGCCAGGTCGAGGGCGTAGTCCTCGACCTGGCCGACCCCCTTCTCCTTGGCGTAGGCGAAGCACGTGTTCTTCTGGCTGTCGGTGGGGAGCACGTTGGCCTGGTCTCCGTGGGTGTGCGCGTCGGCGAAGTCCCCGCGCAGCACGGTGGAGACGTTGAGGTCCCGGATCTCGTGCCGCTCGGCGTCCCGGTAGACGCGCACGACCCGGGTCTCGGCCTTGCCGTACTGGTTGGGCCCGAGCACGATCGCCATGGCATCAGCTCCCGCGGTAGGTGGCGAAGCCGAACGGGCTGAGCAGCAGCGGAACGTGGTAGTGCCGCCCCTCGCCGTCGACGGTGAACGTGACCGCGACCTCGGGGAAGAACCCGGCCGTCCCCTGCTGTGCGAAGTACCCGCCGGTGTCGAAGACGAGGCGGTAGGTCCCGGCCGGCAGCCGCTGCGGCCCGAGGTCGCTGACCCGCCCGTCGGCGTCGGTGCTGGCGCGGCCGATCTCCTCCGGGCCCGGGCCGGACACGCGCTCCAGCCGGACCGGCACGCCCGCCGCTGGTGCGCCGCGCGCAGTGTCCAGCACGTGGGTGGTGACCGTGCTCACGTGCGCGCCTCCGGCATGAGGTTCATGCCCCGTCCTCGAGCAGCTTGGCCAGCCTGATGCGGTTGATCTTCCCTAGTTCGCGGCGGACCACGCCCCACTCGGTATCGGGATCGTTGCCCAGCCGCTCGCGGAGCAGGGCCAGGAGGCCGGCGGCGTCGCGGCCGGTGGCGCAGACCAGGTAAATGTGGCCGAACCGGCGCTCGTACTCCTCGTTGCCGTCGGCCAGAGCCTGGATCGTGGCCGGGTCCGCGGCGAGCACCCCGGCCTGCTCGCGGCGCGATCGCTCGTCCACGCCACGCCGTTCCCCGATCCTCGGGTGACCCGCCAGCGCCTGCTCCAGTTCGGCCGGTACGAGCCCGGCCACCGCCGCGTCCGAGTTCGCCAGCAACTCACCGGCCGTCGCGTACGGCCGGCCGGACACGACCTCGGCTGCCCACCGCGCCGATGAGCAGCACGCCATCAGCTCCTGCCTGGCCAGTTCGGCAGGGGCAGCGTTCAGGCCGGTCAATGTGATGGGCGCGTCACACCGCCGTAGCCGGGGTCGCCTCGGCCTCGGCCCTGACCGACTTGCGGGCCAGCAGCCAGTAGGTGACGCCGCCGAAGAACAGGCCCATGAACACGCTGAAGTCCGACCCGCCGACATGATTGGACAGCGGTGACACATATGGCGAGTACGCATTCAGCCACAGCGCCGCGGCGACCATGCCGACCACCTGGGCGATGATCGCGGGCCAGAACACCCCGCCGTTGCGGTAGTACCGGCCACCCCGCTCGTCCAGCAGCGCGTGGTTGTCGTAGCGGTTGCGCCGCAGCCACGCGTCGACCAGGTAGATCGCGCACCACGGGCCCAGCCACACGATGATGAACAGCAGGAAGTCGGCCAGCAGCGAGAAGAACCTGGACGAGAAGATGGCGTAGGCGGCGAACGCACCGCAGACCACGGTGTCGATCCCCACACAGTGCAGCCGGTGCAGCCTGGGTATCAGGCTCTGCAGGGTGACGCCGGAGGAGTACAGGTCGATCGTGTTGATCGCGAACAGCTGGAAGATCGCGAAGATCAGGAACGGCCATACGAACCAGCTGGGCAGGCTCGCGGTGAGCCCCGTGACCGTCGTCGCTGCCGGGACCCCGGTCGCGACCGCCGCGCCCAGGATCTCCAGCAGGGCCGAGGGGATCGCGCCGCCCAGCGCGACCGCGATGACGACTTTCTGCGGGTTGGCGTCGGGCGGCAGGTAGCGCGAGTAGTCGTTGCCGTTCTCGGTCCAGCCAAGACCGCCGGCGGAGATCACCAGCGCCAGGAACACGAACCACATGCCCCAGCCCGCGCCGTGCGCCGGAACGTGCAGGTTCACCTTGGAGGTGGTGAGGATCGCCATGACCACGAACAGCACGACGAACGGGATGCTGAGCCACTTGAGCACGCGCAGCACCGCGGCGTGGCCGAGCAGCGGCAGAACCGCCTGGACCGCCACGGCCAGGATGAGGAAGATGACCTTCGCCGGGATCCCGGCCGCGAAGCCGGCCTTGGCCATGAGCGCGACAACGGCGAGGACGATCAGCGCGATGCCCTCGATCTCGAACCCGACCTGGGTCACCCAGTTGAAGAACGACGGCATCCGGTTGCCGTTGGGCCCGAACGACGCCCGGCCGATCGCGAACGTCGTGGTGCCCGCGCGCGGCCCCTGCAGGCTGGCCAGGCCGGTCAGCACGTAGAACAGGTTGCCGATCAGGATGATGACGACGGCCTGGGCGAACGAGAGGCCGAAGACCACGACGGCCAGGCCGCCGTAGACGACGAACTCGACGTTCCAGACCGCCCCCGCCCACATCCAGAACAGGCTGCTCGGCCCGCCCCACCGGCTGGTCAGGGGCACATGCTCGATGCCGCGGTGCTCTACACGGGTGAGGGCCGGCTCGACCCCTTCCGACAGCGTCGCGGCCGCGCCGCCGTCAGATCCCGTTGCCCCGCTCACGACCTCAGCCCTCTTGCCATAGCGACCACGTCAGACCTCGTTCTCGCCGGAACCCTGCCTGCTGTGCGGAGGTTACTACCAGCGCCAGCGTCAAAGGAAGATCCCTGGCGCGGGCGTAACAGGGTCGTAACGGGGCAGTCCGCCCTCGGTGGGCGCGGGCGGCGCCGGCGTGCTAAACAGACGACGTGGCCGACCTGTCCGACCGACCGTCGCTGCGAGCCGAGCAGGTGCAGCAGACCCGAGCCGCCCTGATCGCCTCGGGTCGCCGCCTGTTCGGCGAGCGCGGGTTCGCCGCGACCTCGGTCGAGGAGATCGCCCGGGACGCGCGCGTCACGACCGGGGCGCTCTACCACCACTTCCCGAACAAGACCGCGCTGTTCGAGGCCGTCTTCGAAGAGGTTCACGCCGAGCTGATGGCGGCGTCAGCGCGCGCGGCCGAGGGGGTCACGGACGAGCTCGAGTTCCTCGCCCGCGGGTTCGAGGCTTTTCTCGACGCCGTCCTCGAGCCGGACGTCCAGCAGATCCTGATCACCGATGCGCCCGCCGTACTCGGCCTGGCGCGGTTCACCGAACTGGACGAGCGCTACGCGTTCACGGCGATCGCCGACGCCCTCCGCGCGGCCACGGCAGCCGGCAAGGTGTCGGTGGAAGACCCCGAAACCGTCACCCGGCTGCTGCTCGGCGCGCTGGTACGCGGCGGGATGCTGATCGCGAGCTCGCCCGAGCCCGCGCAGACGCGCGACGCCGTGGCCAGGTCCATCCGCGCGATGCTGGCCGGTGCCGCGCAGCCCGCCGGCCCGGCCGCCAGCTGACCGCCTCGCTCAGGCGCCGGGGGAACGCATGCGCTGGGGCATCTGGCTCAGCGACACCGGCAGGTGGTGGGCCGCGCGCCGCTGCGCACTCAGCTCCGCGGAATCATCGGCCGGCTGCGTCCCGTTCCTGCGCGCCGACGGGCCGTCCCAGCTAGCCGGGCGGATCCGGTCCCAGGAGGAAATGGCCAGCCAGGCGACCGGCTACATCGCATAGCAGGCTGGCCGGACCGGCCGGTCCGGTCACTCCGGTCAGCGGCGCGCCTGGACTGCCGCGTAGGTGCGCTCGAGCGCCCTCAGCGTCTGTTCGTAGTTTCGCTGCGCCACGGCAACGAAGAGGCAGTCCACCACCGTGAGCGCGGCGATCCTGCTGGCCATGGCCCCGGACCGGAAGGTCGTCTCGCGCGCCGCCGTGGTCAGCACGTGGTCGGCCGCCCGCGCGATCGAGGAGCGGGGAAAGTTCGTGATCGCGACCGTGGTCGCCCCGCGCGAGCGCGCCTCGGTGAGGCTTCCGACGGTGTCGGCCGTCGTCCCGGTGTGCGAGATCCCTATGGCCACGTCACCGCGGTGCAGCAGCGCCGCCGACGTGACGGCGCTGTGCGGATCCGGCCAGGCGTAGACGATGCGCTCGATCCGGTGCAGCTTCTGCTGCAGGTCGAGGGCCACGAACGCGCTCGCGCCGATGCCGTAGATGTCGATGCGCCGGGCCGCCACCACCGCGTCAACGACCTCCGCAAGGGTGCCAGCGTCCAGTTGCGCGGCGGTCTCCTCGACCGCGCGCGCGTCGGCGTGCGCGATCTTCTTGACGATCTCGTCCAGGGTGTCGTGCGGCCCGATGTCGCTGCCGATGTCCCCCCAGCCGGCTGCCCGGCCGGCCTGCGCGGCTGCTGCGAGCGCCAGCCTCAGCTCCGGGTAGCCGGGGAAGCCCATCGCCCGGCAGAACCTGATCACGGTGGTCCCCGATGTGCGGCACGACTCGGCAAGCTCGGCGATGGTCTTCGCGGCGACCCCGCCGGGGTCGCGCACCACGGCGGCGGCAACCCGCTGCTCGGCGGGCGCGAGATTCGGCGTCAGCGCCCGGACGTGCGCGAGCAGCGTCTGCGGAGTATGCACGGCCGACTCCACAGTCGCGGGGCGACGCGGCGTCTTGGGCATGGCGTCACTGTACGGCGGCAAGTGTCCCCCTGCCGTATCCCCTATGCCCAGCTCATCCGGGTGATGACTATAAGTGATCGCATCGCTACTGACAGGACCCGCACCCCCTCGAAAGGCTCCGTGACCCTGGTGTTCTACTGGGGCTGGTGGACGATCCGGGGGCAGTGGGGAAGACGGGGACAGAGGTCCTGGTGGTAGGCGCCGGGCCTTCTGGCCTGTTCGCTGCCGTCGAACTCGCCCGCCACGGCGTGCGGGCACGCGTCGTCGAGCGAGCACCTGAGCCGCACCGCCAGGCCCGGGCCACCGCTCTGCAGCCAGCCACCCTCGAGGTTCTGCATCAGGCCGGGGTCGCCGGCCGGGTGCTCGGGGCTTCTGAGCATCTGGGCTTCGGGCGGGTCTTCGACTCGAACCTCCGATGCGTGGCCGAGATGCCGTTCGCGGGCGCGGGCTGCCGGTGGGAGTTCCAGTGCAGCCTGCCGCAATGGCGAACCGAGCAGATCCTGACCGAGCGGCTCGCCGAGCTCGGCGGCGGCGTCGAGCGCGCACTCGAGGTGGTATCCGTCACCGAGCAGGATCAGGACGTGGTGGTGGAGCTGCGGCGGCCGGAAGGGGCGACCGAGACCGTCACTGTCTCATGGGTCGTCGGTGCTGGCGGCGCAGCGAGCGTGACCAGGGGATCCATGGCCGAGACCCTGCTCGGCGCGACCTACGCGGGGACCGCGCTGGCCGCTGACGTACGGGTGTCCTGCGGGCTCCCTCGCGACGGATCGGCGGTGATCGCCTCGCCGGCTGGCTACGTGCTGCTGGCTCCGCTGCCCGGCGAGCGGTGGATCTGCTTCATCGGAGAACTCGACGAGGAGGAAGCCGAGCGGCTGGACCGGGATCGCTCCACCGCCGCGATCACGGCCGCGATCGAACGCCGGGTTCCCAGCGGGCTCCGCGTGGACGACGTCGCGTGGGCGTCGCCATTCCGCATGCATCGCCGCCTGGCGCCGCACCTGGCTGACAAACGGCGATTCCTGCTCGGCGACGCCGGGCACCTGTCCAGCCCGTTCGGTGGTGAGGGGCTCAACTCGGGCCTGCAGGACGCGCACAACCTCGCCTGGAAACTCGCGCTCGCGCAGCGCGGACGCGCCCGCCCGAGTCTGCTCGGCAGCTTCGGGCCCGAACGATCCGCCGCCGACCGCCACGTCCTGAAGGTCTCCGACGAACTGCACAAGCAACTGGCCGAGGGGGCCGTCGAGTCGGCGCGGACCGGCGTGTTCCCTGCCCCGCCGTCCAAGGAGCGCCTGGCCGCGCTGGTGCGGTCCCGCTGCATGCTCGACGTCTCTTACGCGGGCACCCCGCTGGTCGGTGAGTACCGGGCGACAGACACCCCGCGTCCCGCTGGCGCCGGTCCCGGCGACCGGTATCCGGGCCGGGTCGACCTGCCCGGCACCGGGCATCACCTGCTGATCCTCGGCGCGGCTGACGACGCAGCGACCGCCCAGCTCGCTGGCAGGTGGCACGATCTCGTGCACGTCACGCGCTCTGCGGGAGACGGCCGGCAGGCAGGGCTGCCCGGCAGCGTGGCAATCCTGGTGCGGCCGGACGGCTACATCGGCTTTCGCGCCGCCCCGGCCAGCCAGGCCGGCCTTCGCGCGCTCGACGCACACCTGGACAGCTATCTCGTGGCCGCGTGACGGCGGCCTGCCCGGCCTGCCGGGTCAGCCGAGCAGTTCGGCGGCCACCGCGGCGTGCACCTGCTTGCGCAGGCCGACGACCGAGTGCTCGGGACCGCGCCCGAAGTGCACCGCGTTGGTCAGCAGCACCGCCCACAGGCCGCTGCGCGGATCCACCGACAGGCTGGTGCCCGTGAACCCGGTGTGCCCGGCGCCGGAGTCCGGCCAGCCGTCGCCCATGTTGTCGTACCTGTCGCGCCGCAGCCCCCAGCCGAGGCCGCGGCGGGCGTCGAGTTCCTCTGTCTGGCAGCGCAGCGCCTCGGCCCGCATGCCCCACAGCGGCCCGCGGTCCCGGCCCTCGCCGTCGAGCAGCAGAGCGCCGTCCTCTGTGGCCCCGGCCCACACGGCCGCGTAGCGGGCGAGGTCGGCGGCCGTACCGAACAGGCCGGCGTGACCAGCCACCCCGCCGAGAACCTCGGCGTTCTCGTCGTGCACCACGCCGACCTTCGCGGCGCCGCCGACGATCTCGGTGGCCGCGATCCGGCCGGCCCAGCCGAGCGGCGGCAGGTACCTGGTTGCGGTCATGCCGAGCGGGCCGCACACGACGTCCTGGACGAGCTCGTCGAGCCCGCGGCCCGCCACCGCGGCGGCGAGCTCGCCGAGGTTGATGAAGCCGACGTCGGAGTAGGCGAAGACCGCGCCGGGCGGCGCGGCGAGCGGCTCGGCGAGCGCGGCGGTGAGGATCTCATCCCGGCCGTGCAGGTGCTGGTAATACCTCCGCACACCCGGCAGGCCAGAGGTGTGCAGAAGCAGCTGGCGCACGGTCACGGCATCCTTCCGGGGCAGATACCGGCGCACCGGCTGGTCCAGGCCGATCTCGCCCCGGCCGACCAGCCACAGCACGACCGGCAGCGTCGCGACGACCTTGGTCAGCGAGGCCAGGTCAAAGACGGTGTCCGCGGTCATCGGCCGCGTGGCCACGGCGTCACGCTGCGCGTGGCCGGCCACGTGCAGCAGCACCGGTTCGGCGCTGCGCAAGCCGGCGGCCAGGACCGCACCGGGCACGAGTCCCGTGGCCACGGCGTGGTCGACGAGCTCGGCGGCGGTCTCGCGCATCAGGAGCCGCCCAGCAGGAGCCCGGCGGCGGCCTGCAGGTTGGCCCGGCCCGATCCCCTGGTCCCGATGTAGTTGCCGCCGGCCAGGGCAGCGTCGTGCGTGGTGCCGGTGCCGATCACCAGCGTGCCGGGCCGGCGGGCCAGAACGCCGGCGATCAGGTCCCGCTGCCACGGCCGCCGGTGGGCGTCACAGACGGCGAGCAGCAGCGGCCTGCCCTGGGCGCGGGCGATGATCGCGTCCAGGTCGCCGGGCGGCTCGGTGAGCCGGACCCCGTCGACGCCCGGAGCGCGCGATCGCAGCACCCCGAGCAGGCTCGCCGCGGTGTCGTCCAGCATGCCGCTCATGCGGCCGCCGGCGTCGATGACGTATGGCGGGACCGCCAGCGGGAGGCCGGACGCGTGCACGAGCAGCGAACGCGCGGCGGCATCGGCTCCGGCCCCCGGTTCCGGCGCCGAGGCGGGGCTTGCCTGGGCCCAG
>JASHQP010000801.1 GCA_030039095.1 Streptosporangiaceae bacterium | reverse complement strand
GCCGCGCTGCTGCCCGCCGCGCTGCTGCGCCGCCTGCCCACCGCTGATCTGCTCGCCGAGGAGTAACCACCATGACCGATTCCACCTCCCGCAGCGGAGCGGTTGAGCTGCGCGGCATCTGCAAGGGATACGGCACCGGCCAGGGCGAGCAGGTCACCGCGGCGGACGACGTCAGCTTCACGATCGAGGGGGGCGCGTTCATCGCGCTGACCGGTGCCTCGGGCTCGGGCAAGTCAACGCTGCTGCACATGATCGGGGCGATCGAGCGGCCCGACTCCGGAGTGATCATCAGCAACGGCACCGACGTCACCGCGCTGCGCGGTGGTGCGCAGGCCGACTACCGGCGCACCGTCGGTTTCGTGTTCCAGCGGTACAACCTGCTGCCCGCGCTCACCGCGCTCGACAACGTCATCGCCCCCGTTCTGCCGTACCGGACCCCGTGGGACAAGCGCGACCGGGCCAGGCAGCTTCTGGCGGCCGTCGGCCTGGCCGGGCGCGAACGCTCCCTGCCCGCCCGCATGTCCGGCGGTGAGCAGCAGCGCATCGCGATCGCCCGGGCGCTCGTCAACACCCCGGCCCTGCTGCTCGCCGACGAGCCCACCGGCAACCTCGACTCCGCCAACGCCACCGAGATCCTCGACCTGCTCGCCGGGCTGCGCGCCGAGCACCAGATGACGATCATCCTCGCGTCGCACGACCCGCAGATCGCCGCGAGGGCCGAGCGGCTGATCCGGCTCCGCGACGGCGCGGTCATCGACGACATCCAGCTCACCGCGGACCGCCCGGTGGAAGACCTCCTCCGGGACGTGGGCCAGCTCGGCTGAGCACCGCCCCGGCCTGCCCGCCCTGCCGCTGGTGTATCCATGAGGGATGGACCCGGGAGAGGCGCTGCGGCGGATCGCCTTCGAGCTCGAGCGTGCCGGCGCGCCGACGTACCGGGTGCAAGCGTTCCGCCGGGCCGCCGCGGTGCTGGCGGCGATGCCCCCCGGCGAGCTGCCCCGCCGCATCGCCGACGGCACACTGCAGGATGTGCGGGGTATCGGGCCGTCGACCGCGGGTGTGATCACCGCCGCCGCCGCGGGCCAGCGGCCCGGCTACCTGGTGCGGCTGGAGGCCGACTACGAGCCGCCGCCCCGGACCGCGATGCGCGCAGCCCTGCGCGGCGACTGCCATACCCACTCGGACTGGTCTGACGGCGGCAGCCCTCCGCTGGAGATGGCGGAGGCTGCGCGGGCGCTGGGTCATGAGTGGATCGCGCTCACCGATCACTCGCCGCGCCTGACGGTGGCCAACGGGCTGTCGGCCGAGCGGCTGACGGAGCAGCTCGCGCTGATCGAGAAGCTGAACGCCGACCTGGCGCCGTTCCGGATTCTCAGCGGGATCGAGGTCGACATCCTCGAAGATGGAGGCATCGACCAGCGCGAGGACCTGCTCGCGCGGCTGGACGTGGTCGTGGCCAGCGTGCACTCCAAGCTCCGGATGCCCGCCGGGCCGATGACCACGCGCATGCTGGCGGCCATCGCCAGCCCGCACGTGGACGTGCTCGGGCACTGCACCGGCCGGATGGGGATGGGCCGGCGCAGCCGGCCGCCGTCGGAGTTCGACGCTGACGCGGTCTTTGCCGCGTGCCGGGAACACGGCGTCGCGGTGGAGATCAACTGCCGCCCGGAACGCCAGGATCCCCCGGACGGCCTGCTCCGGCAGGCGGCCGGCGCGGGCTGCCTGTTCGCGATCGATACCGACGCGCACGCGCCCGGGCAGCTCGACTGGCTCGACAATGGCTGCGAGCGGGCCGAACGAGCGGGCATCACGCCCGACAGGGTCCTGAACACCCGCACCGCGGCCGGCCTTTCCGGCCGCTAGCCACCCGGCGGTGCGGCCGGGAGGTCGAGGCTCATCGCGGTCAGCTGCGCCCGGCTGGTGATGCCGAGCTTCGGGAAGATGTGGTACAGGTGGCTGGCCACCGTGCGATGCGACACGTACAGACGCTGGCCGATCTGGCGGTTCGAGAGCCCTTCCGCGACCATGCGCGCGACCTGCAGTTCCTGCGCGGACAGGGAATCCCACACCGCCGGGGCGGGGGTCCGACTCGGCACGCCGGCGGCGCGCAGCTCTCCGCGCGCCCGCTCCGCCCACGGCCGGGCGCCCAGGCTGTCGAAGCCATCCCGCGCCGCGCGCAGCAGCTCGCGCGCTTCCTGGGCCCGCTTCCGCCGTCTGAGCCGTGAGCCGAGGATCAGCTGCATGCGGCTGCGCTCGAACGGCCAGCTGCCGACGTCGTATTCCAGCGCGCCGCGGATGCGCTCCTCGGCGAGATCGTCGGGCGCCAGCAGCGCGTCGGCGTAGGTCAGGTTCATGCGCAGCGTCGGCCCGGGCGGTTCCGGCGGCAGCCGCGAGGTCAGCTGCCGGAGCATCTCACGCGTGCGGTCGACCCGGCCGCACGCGGCCGCGGCATAGGCCAGATGCGACAGCGACCACAGGGCCTGGAACGGGCTGAAGCCCGGGTCGGCGTCGTGGTGCTGACGGCTCAGGTAGTCCCAGGCAGCGGAGAAGTCCCCCTCTGCGGCCGCGGCGGTTGCCCGGGCCAGCAGACAGATCGCCGCCACATTGGTATTGCGGTTCGGGACGGCGATCCGCTCGGCCCGGTCGGCGGCGGACGCGGCCTCGGCCGCCTCTCCGCGCAGCGCCGCGACCATGGCCCGGCCGGCATATCCGGCTGCCTGCCATTCGGGCTGGCCCGACTCCTCGGCCAGGCGGCGGCCTTCCTCTGCCAAGGGCATGGCCGTCGACCACTGGCCGCGTCGCAGGCGGGTCCACGCCTGCATCACGACAGTCCGGGCGAGCACCTGAAGCCGCCCCTCGGCGCGAAGCCGTGCCGCGGCATCGGCGAGGAACATGTCCGCCAGCTCCAGTTCCCCGATGCAGGACGCGGCATGACCGAGGGTCCACACGGTCACCGAATCCAGATCGGTGGTGACCACGGTGTGCATGATCTCCGTGACGGCGCCGAGGCTGCCGATCGGGTCGGCGTAGGCCAGCAGAATCGCGCGCTGAGGGTCGCTGATGACGCCCGCCGCATCCGCGACGAGCTTCGTTATGGTGCCCGCCACGGCGTTTCCGGGCTCCCGCATCCAGCAGCGATACGCCGCCGATCGCAGGAACGACTGCATGAGCCGCCCGTCACCCAGCCGGCGTGACCGCTCGGCCAGGCTGATGAGCGCCTGGATCCGGGCGACTCCGCCGCCGGCGCGGACATCGGCCGTCTCGCTCAGCTCTTCGAGCAGGAGGCGGGAGTGCTCGTCGTCGGCCAGCAGGGCCAGGACGGCACGGTGCGCGTCCCCGACGTCCGCCTGGCCGAGCTCGTAGGCCAGAGCCGCCGCCCGGAACAGGTAACGGCGCTTGTCCGGCGCCGAGGTGGTGAGCTCCGCGGCGCGGGCCAGCGTCGCCACGGCGGCCGAGATCGCACCGCGCCCAATGGCCCGGTCGGCCGCCAGCCGGAGATCGGCGGCGAGGGCCTCGTCGTGTCCCGCCGCGGCGCGGGCACGGTGCAGTATTCCCCGGTCGGTGCCAGGGCCCACGGCCTGCGCCAGCGCCAGGTGCCCGGCCGCCCGGCTGCTCGGCGACGCCAGGTGATACACGGCGGATCGCATCAGCCCGTGGCGAAACCGCAGCTCACCGTCTGACAGCTCGACCAGGCCCGCCGCGACGGCCGGCTCCAGCACCTCCAGGTGCGCCGGTGTCCCGGCCGCGCCGAGGGCATCGAGTATCTCCGGCAGCGCCTGCGAGTCGTGCAGCGCCAGCAGGGTGAGAGCGGTTCGCGTCGCAGCCGGGAGCCGCTCGACACGTGCCGTGAAGGCGGCCTGAAGACGCTGGGTGAGCGGCAGCCACTCCGGACCCCCGGTCGCCCGCGGTGTCAGGCCGGCGGTCTTCGGCAGCTCCACGAGCGCGAGCGGGTTGCCCTCGGCGGCTCTCAGCACCCTGGCCCGTGCCGCGGCGCCGAGGCCCGGCGCCACGTAGCTCACGAGGCGGCGCGCGTCGTCGGCGCCGAGCGGCTTCAGGTCGAGGACGTCGCTGGCGGCGCCGTGAAGGGGGTCGGGTTCGTCGTCCCGGGCCGTGGCCAGCAGCACGACCGGGTCGTGCTCGAGCCGGCGCCCGACAAACCGGAGCACGCCGATCGTCGCCGGATCCAGCCATTGCAGGTCCTCGGCCACCACCAGCAGCGGCTGCTCGGCGGCCGCGTCGGCCAGCAGGTCCAGGGCGGCCATGGCCAGCGCGAACGGCTCCGGCGGCGCGCCGACGGTGATGCCGAAGGCAACCCGCAGGGCCGCCTGCCGGGGCTCGGGGATCAGGTACGCCAGTGGCAGCAGCGGCTGGAGCAGCTGGTAGAGACCGGCCATGGCCAGCCCGGTCTCCGGGGAGTTGCCGACGGTCCGCAGGATCCGCCTGGCCGGGCTGGCCTGCCGCACAGCCTCGTCGACGAGCGCGGTCTTCCCGACCCCAGCCGGTCCCCGGACCACGATCGCGGCGCCGGCCTCCCGCTGCGCCAGGCGGGCGGCGATCAGGGCCTGTTCCGCGTCCCGGCCCACGAGCAGGCCGCCGCGAGCATCGCCGTTCGCTCCGGTCACGACTCCCGAGTATCCCATCCCGCGGCTACCGGGCCTGCAGCTCCGCTCGTCGGCGCACCGCGTGCTCCGGCCGGTTCGTGATCAGGACATCGACGCGCTCATCCTCCAGAAAGTGAGCAATCAGATCGTCCGCGTCGACCGTCCAGACCATCGCGCCGATCCCGTTCCGGCTGCACGCCCTCAAGACGCCGAGCCGGGCCAGCTTGTGATTCACGGCCACCCAGTCGGCGCGGCACGCACGGATGCGCCGCAGCGGGAACCGCTCGCTGCAGCGGACGCTTGCCCACGTGGCCCGGGGGATTTCCGCCAGGTCACGGCCGAGGGAAAGCGCGGCCGTCACCTCGGGGAAACCTTGCTTGATGCTCAGGATGGACGCGTCCTCCAGGCTGGTGGCGACGAAGTTGCCCGGCCCGAACGTGTCCAGGGCGAGGTTGATGATCTCCGCCTCGTATCCGGTCTCCTTGAGGTCAAGGTGGCCGGTCACCTTGCCAGCCAGAAGCTGCATGACGTCCCCGACCCGGGGGACCGTGTAGCCGAGCATGTCGCACAGCTGCTCGTAAGGCAGATCCCTGACGAGTGGCCCGGCCTCGCCCGCGTGCTGATCGTGGTATACGACGAGAACGCCGTCTCGCGTTTTCCTGATGTCGAACTCTGCGTATTCGGCGCCGGTGCCCGCCGCGTCCTTGTACGCCTCATAGGTGGCGGCTGCCGCATGCTCAGATCCGCCTCTGTGCGCCGAGATCGCCACCGTCTTCGTCATGCCTCACCTTCTCCGCGGCATATTTGCCTGCGCCCTGACCATGGACAGCCGCGGATCGCCCAGCTGACGGCCGCGGGCATCGAACATCGACGCGAGGCGCCCGCGAACCGCGTCCGGGACGAAGTGCCAGTACCGAAGGCTGAGCGCGCCGAACACCCGGGCGGACTGGCCGACGATGCGGGTGACCAGCCTGAGCAGGTCGCCCTCGTCATAGACCGACCTCGCCAGACAGCCACCTCTCGAGCGTCGTATTCCGCAGTCCGAGCCGGCTCGCCGCGGAGTTTATCGTGATGCCCCGGCGCTCGAGCGCTCCCCGAATCGCCGCGCCCCACACGGGCCAGCCATGATCCTGCTCCAGGTCGTGCCCTCCCTGCCGGCCTCGCAACTCCACAGCCCCATTGTTTTCCTATCGGGCGGGCAAGGCGCTGCCGACATGCAGCACTGCCTGGCCGTGGCCTGGCTCAGCTCTGCCAAGCGAACCTGAACCGCGGCTCGGCCGGGCTCAGCGCGGCGGTCACGGGCACGGCAGACCAGACGGCCTCGAGCTCGCCAGCGATCGCTGCGACGAGTTCCGGCACGTCCGAGGGCGCCGACTCGTGCATGGCCTCGGCCACGATCAGCACGGTGGACGTCGAGTCCGCCGCGGCCGACAGGCCGCTTTGCCGGCTGGTCCACCGGCGGGCGTGCACGTGTCCCGCGCCGTCTGCGAAGATCACCTCGTGCGGGCCGGGATGCTCGGTCTCCCCGGAGAAGGTCAGGTAGTCCTCGTCGCCCCCGGCGTATCTCACCTCCAGGCAGCCGGTCACCTTCTCGAGATCGAAGACGGCGACCGGGATCGCGAAGGCAGCCGACACCGCGTTGCACAGGTCCACGATGGGGAGCAGCCGGGGGAGGGCCCCTTCCTTCCGGATGCGCCGCAGCAGGGCCTCGCTCGCGCACCGGTACTGCGTCGGCTTCAGCCCCATCCGGGTGAACGCTCTGCGCCAGGCGCGGATCTCGGGCAGCTCACTCTCGGTTGCGTCTTCCAGCCGGGAACGCGCAATCGCGGTGTATGTGGCGCAGCGATCGCCGGCCGCGGCATCCGGGGTGATCCCATCGGTGAACACGACCCCGGCGACGAGTTCGGGGAAATCACGCCAGATCTCACCGGAATGCTGGAAGTCCATGGCACTAGCCTGGCACCAGAGCGAGGAGGTGCGCCGTGGACACTGCCGAGCCTGGCGGCCCGGGACCGGCGGACGAGCAGTCCGCCGCGGACGCCCGTGAAGCCGCGGACGCCCGCGAATATGCGCGGCAGCTGCGCGCCTTTCCGGTCGACCAGGTTCTCCGGGACTTCCTGTTCAGCCTGCTCAATACCGCGCAGGTGAAGCTGGGTCGGCGAGACGCCCGGCTGCTGATCGACGTCACCGCGGTGGCGCACGAGCACGCGCGCCCCCACCTGCCGGACGAGCTCACCAGGCAGATCGACGAGGCGCTGGGACAGCTGCGGATGGGCCAGGTGAGCGCGGAGAACCGGGTGAGCCAGCAAGACCAGCAGGAGCAGAACGACCTGGGCACCGCTCCATCCCCGCCGCCGGCCGGCCCAGGGCGGCAAGCGCCCTAGCGCGTGCTCCCGCTGATGACCGGTGCGCACGCGCCCGGCCAGCGCTACCGCATCCGCTCGAGGATCTCGCGGACGAGGTCGATCGTCGTGTGCGGGTGCAGGAACGCGAACCGGGCGACGGTCTCGCCTTCCCAGGCGGACGGCGGAATGAACGCCACCTGATCGTGCAGCAGCCGGTCGGCCCAGTCCGCGTACTGCGCGGGCGTCCAGCCCGTGCGGCGGAACAGCACCACACCGAGCTCGGGCTCGCGGATCAGTTCCAGGTAGTCGCGGTCGGCGATCTCGGCGGCGGCCCGCTGGGCCAGGCCGATCGATGCCTCGATCGCGTCGGAGTAGGCCGCCGTGCCGTAGACCGCGAGCGAGAACCACAGCGGCAGCCCGCGGGCGCGCCGGGTGAGGTGGTAGGCGTAGTCGGTCGGGTTCCACTCGGCCGGGTTGTCGTGGATCACGTCCAGATACGAGGCGTCCTGCGTGTGCACGGACCGCGCGAGGGAGGGCTCGCGGTACAGCAGGGCGGCGCAGTCGAACGGCGCGAACAGCCACTTGTGCGGGTCGACGATGAACGAGTCCGCGTGCTCGATGCCGTCATAGGCGCTCCGGACGCTGGGCGCGAACAGCCCCGCCCCGCCGTAGGCGCCGTCGACGTGGAACCAGGCGCCGAGCTCGCGGCAGACCGCTGCGACCCCGGCCAGGTCGTCGATGATGCCCGCGTTCGTGGTGCCCGACGTCGCGACGACCGCGGCGATCGACGACGGGTCGCCGTCTTCCTCGATCGCCGCACGGAGCGCGGCTCCGGTCACGCGGTGATCGTCGGTGCGCACGGTCAGCGGGTCCATCTCCAGGATCCGCAGCGTGGACGCGATCGAGGAGTGCGCGTCCGTGCTGACCGCGACCCGCCACCGTCGGCCGGCCCGGGCGGTCCCGCCCCGGCGCTTCGCCACCTCTCTGGCCACGACCAGCGCCGAGAGGTTGGCGGCCGAGCCTCCGGAGACGAAGCAGCCGCCCGCTCCTTCCGGAAGGCCGGCCCGGTCGGCGATCAGCCGCAGCACCTGGTTTTCGGCGTGGATCGCGCCAGCGGCCTCCAGCCAGGAGATGCCCTGTATCGACGCGCAGGAGATCAGCATGTCGAACAGCAGCGCCGCCTTGGTCGGCGCGGCTGGGATGAAGCCGAGGAAGCGGGGGCTGTCCGCCGAGATCACCGCGGGCGCCAGGCACGACGTGTACACGCCGAGCACCTGGTCCGGGTTGTGCGGCAGGTCGCCGAGCAGCCCCCGCACCGCGAGATCCAGCTCGGACGGGTCGCGTGAGCCCTCGTCCAGCGGGACCGGGTCGAGCCGCAGCCGGTTCTCCGCGTACGCGAGCACCGACCGGATCATCTGCTCGGTCGTGGCATCAACGCTGTGCATGTCAGAAACCTTGTGCTTGTCGGAAACACCGCGCATGGCGGAAACGTACATCGGCCGGCCCCGCGGCGTTCCCGGGGCCGGCCGATGTACGCGGCGGTTCAGGCGCTCTGTGGCTCGAGAGCGCCGTTCGGCAGCCGCGATGCGCGGACGCGCAGCCCGGCGGTGCGCACCAGCACCATCACGACGGCCATGAAGATCAGCCCGTCGGTGACGGCCGCCTCGGTGACCTGGTTTGCTATGGCCCAGCTCACGATCTGGGACGAGAACCAGTGCGCGGCTCCGTAGGAGAAGGCGGCCCTGGCGGCGATGATGACGGTCCAGAAGATCGCGTACGGGGTGCCGGCCCTGCTGACCGGCTTGCCGGTCTCGGGGCTGCGGTAGACACCCATCAGGGCCACGGCCGCCAGCCCGCAGAGCACGCCCGCGGCGACGCCGGCGATTTCCACTACCAGGCCGTTGCCGTGAGATACCGGCTGGTCGACGAACAGCGGGATGATGATGGCGGCGGCGATCACCGGGCGCAGCAGCCGCGCCGGGCCGATCTTGCGGGCGGGGCCGAGGTCGGTGGCCAGCACCGTGGCGAGAACCACGCCGTTGACGATCATCGCTTCGGTGAGTTCGGAAAGCATCGCGTGCTCCTCGGGGGGATTCGTTTTCGACGACGAATCCACGATCGCTTTCCCCGGCGGATTCCGGATCGGAGCACGGTCTGGCCGCCGGCGCCACACCTCGCGGGCCTCCCGGTACCAGGAGGTACCAGCCCGGACCGGCGGGTTTCAGCCCGCAGTCTGACGTGCCCGGTCCGTGCGGGCGCCGATACTGGAGGCATGCAGCGGAAGGTGAACTGGGTGGCCCGGACCGTCGGGTTCGCGTGGATCGGCCTGTTCACGTTCCTCATCGCACCGCCGCACGGGTCGCTGGCGACGGCCGTGCAGATCGCTGGCTACAGCCTGGCCGCCGTCGGCCTCGCGGGATGGACCCTCACCGACCTTCCCAGCGTGGCAGCCAGGCACCGTGCCTGGCTGCTGCCCGTGGTCCTGGGCGCGATCGCCGTGGGCTCGGGTTTCGCGTCCAGCGCGGGCAACGGGGGCACCTCTCTGGCGATCTTCACGATGGTCGCGGCGATGATGGCGGGCGCGGACGCCGACCTGGGCCCGGCGCTGGCCGTGACGGCGGCGGGCATCCTGGCGATCGACGTCAGCGGGCTGATCTTCGGCGCCAGCTACGGCGTGCTGATCGGCTTTCCCGCGTTCGTGGTGTCCGGCCTGCTGATCGGCCGCAACCGTGCCGGCTACCGGCTCCAGGCCGAACAGGCCGCGGTGCTGCTTGCGCAGCGCGAACGGCTCGAGACCGAACAGCGCCGGGCCGATCTGCTCGACGAGCGGGCAAGGATCGCCAGGGAGATCCACGACGTGCTCGCGCACTCCCTCGGCGCACTCGGGATCCAGATCCAGGCCGCCCGGGCCGTGATGACCAGGGAGGGCGACATCGACCGGGCCGGCGAACTGCTCGGCGTTGCCCAGCAGATGGCCGCCGAGGGGCTGGAGGAAACCCGCCGGGCCATTCACGCGCTGCGCGCCGACACCCTGCCGCTGAGTGAGGAACTCGCCAGGGTCACCGACACCTACGCGCAGCGCTACCGGGTCGCGGCCAGCTTTGGCACCAGCGGCGCCCCGGTGCCGCTCGCACCCGACGCCACGATCGCGCTGCTGCGGGTGGCACAGGAGGCGCTGGTCAACGCCACCAAGCACGCGGCGGGGCAGCGCGTAGCCGTGTGCCTCGATTTCGGTGACGCCGACATCCGCCTCACCGTCCGCAACGACCTCGCGCCGGGCTCCGGCGAGGCGGGCGTGAGCACGGTCGACGGCGGCTACGGGCTGACCGGCATGCGGGAGCGGCTCCGGCTGCTCGACGGGACCCTCGAGGCCGGCCAGCGCGACGGCCAGTGGGTCGTCACCGCCGAGGTGCCGCGCTCCGAGCCGCACCAGCCGGAGCAGCCGCCGCCTGCGGAGAAGCCAGCGAAGGTGGCGTCGTGACCCCCGGGGACGCGGGTACGCGGCTGCGCGTCGTCATCGCCGACGATCAGGCCAGCGTGCGCGAGGGCCTGGTGCTGCTGCTCGGCGGGCTGCCCGGCATCGAGGTGGTCGGCGCCGCCGCCGACGGCGAGCAGGCGCTGGCGCTCGTGGCCGAGCACAAGCCCGACGCGATCCTGCTCGATCTGCACATGCCCGTGCTGGACGGCATCGGCGCCACCCGCCGGCTGGCCGCCGAGCACCCCGAGGTCGCGATCGTCGTGCTCACCACGTTCGCCGACGACAGCACGGTCCTCGATGCGCTGCATGCGGGCGCGCGAAGCTACCTCACCAAGGATGCCGACCACACCGAGATCGCCAAGGCGCTGCAGGCCGCCGCGGGCGGGCTGACGGTGTTCGACCCCCGGGTGCACGCCACGCTGCTCGCCGCCACGGCGAGCGCCAAGCCGGAGTCGGCGGCCGCGCCGCCCCCGGACGGCCTGACCGACCGCGAGGCCGAGATCCTCGGCCTGATCGCGCGCGGCATGACGAATCCAGAGATCGCCGCGCAGCTGTTCCTGTCCAGCCACACGATCAAGACCCACATCAGCCGGATCTTCGCCAAGACCGGGTCGCGGGACCGCGCCGCCGCGATCGGATACGCACACCGGCGGGGCATCGGCTGACCTCACCAGGCCCAGCCGCGCGTGGCACGGCGCCCCAACGGGTAATCAGGCACTATCCGCTCTTATGACGGCAAAGGGCGGCCCGGAAGTACGGAGGGGCCACGATGACAGACTCACCACCCAAGCTGCGCGGCATCTCCGACCTGCGGGAGTTCTTCCGCACCAACACCGAGCCGATCTACTTCGTCTCGCCGACCGCGTTCAACCTGCTCGGGATCGACCGGTGGGTCCGCAACTTCCACTACGTCTGCTACTACGACTCGTTCGAGGGCAGCCACCCGAACGTGTTCGTGCCCGCCGACCGGCAGGCACCGGAGTTCGAGTCGATCGAGGACATCTGCAACTTCCTTCTTTCCAGCCGTGAAGTGACCGCCTGGATGCGGGCGCAGGGCGAGGGCGGCCGGGTCGTGTTCGTGATGTTCGACGGACAGACCGAGCGGCTGGCGGCCGAGGCCGGGCTGCGCGTCGCCCACCCGCCGGCCGAGCTCAGGCACCGCCTGGACTCCAAGATCGTCACCACGCAGCTCGGCAACGACGCCGGCGTGCCGAGCGTGCCGAACGTGCTCGGCCGCGCTGCCAGCCACCGGGAGCTGCTGGACCTGGCCGAAGGGGCAGGGCTGGGCACCGATCTGGTGGTGCAGATGCCGTACGGCGACTCCGGCAAGACCACGTTCTTCATCAAGTCGCAGGCCGACTGGGACAAGGCAGCAGCGAAGGAGCCACTGGCCGACGAGCAGCTCAAGGTCATGCGCCGGATCGAGCACCGCGCGATCGCCGTCGAGGCCGTGCTGACCCGCTGCGGCACGCTGGTCGGGCCGCTGATGAACGACATCACCGGCCACCCCGAGCTGACCCCGTACCGCGGCGGCTGGGCGGGCAACGACTACCCGGCCACGATGACCGCCGAGCAGAAGCAGCGGGCACGGGACCTCACCCAGCGCCTCGGCGGCCGGCTGGCCGAGGAGGGCTACGTGGGGTTCTTCGAGGTCGACTACCTCGTCGACACCGGCACCGGCGAGATCTACCTCGGCGAGCTCAACCCGCGGATCAGCGGGATCAGCTCGATGACGAACGTGACCGCCGGCGCCTACGCCGACATGCCGCTGTTCCTGTTCCACCTGCTCGAGTACCTCGACGTGGACTACGAGGTGGACATCGCCGAGATCAACGAGCGCTGGTCGCGGGAGGCGAGCGTCGACGTGTGGAGCCAGATCATCATCAAGGAGACCGGCGGCGAGGTGGAACTGCTCAACCGCGCGCCGCGCACCGGCATCTACCGGCTCACCGGCGACGGGACTGCCGAGTTCAACCGTTGGGGGTACGACTGGCACTGGATCGCCGACGAGTCCGAGGCCTTCTACCTGCGCATCATGGCGCCGGGCGACTACCGTTACCCGGGTGCGGACCTGGGAGCGCTGGTGACCCGCGGGCGCCTGCAGACCGATGACAACCAGCTCGAAGACCGGTGCAAGCGGTGGATCACCGGGATCCGGGCTCAGTTCGCCGGCACACCGATCGTGCGCCAGCACCCGGACCAGGTGACCCCGACGTCGTTCAAGATGGCCTGACCCATGAGCCAGGGCCCGCACCCTCTCGACCCGCTCACCGCCGGCGAGATCACCACCGTCGCCGAGGCTGTGCGCCGCGATCGCGGGGTCACCCCGCCGGGCTGGCGGTTCGCGTCGATCGAGCTGATCGAGCCCGCCAAGGGGGCGCCTGCCCCACCCGCCCGCCAGGCCGCCGCGGTCTGCTGGAACCGGGCAGACGGCGAAGCGTTCAAGGCGGTTGTCTCGATCGACGATGCCGCCGTGACGAGGTGGGACCACCTTCCCGGGCAGCAGCCCAACGTGACCATCGACGAGTGGCACGAGTGTGACGAGATGCTGCGCGCTCACCCGCAGCTCATCGACGCGCTGGCGCGCCGCGGGATCACCGACATGTCGCTCGTGCTCACCGACGTGTGGGCGTACGGCGCGGCGCTGGTCCCCGAGCGCTACCGCGGCCTGCGGATCGGCTGGGCCGACGTGTGGCAGCGCGGCAGCGAGGACGGCAACCCGTACGCGCACAACGTCAGCGGGATGCACCCGATCGTCGACCTGAACCGGATGGAACTGCTCGAGCTCGAAGACGACCCGGGCGCCGGCGACGCGCCGCCGGTGATGGGGGAGTACCTGCCCGGGCTCATCCCGATGCCCCTGCGCGAGGTCCCGCCCCTGCAGATCATCCAGCCCGACGGAGTGGGCTTCACGCTAGACGGCCGCCTGGTCCGCTGGCAGAACTGGGAAATGCGCCTGGGCTTCAATTACCGCGAGGGGCTGGTCCTGCACACCGTGGGGTTCCGGGACGGCGGGCGGCTGCGCCCGGTCGCCCACCGGCTGTCGTTCGCGGAGATGATCGTGCCGTACCGGGACGCCACGCCGGACCACTACCGGCGCACCGCCTTCGACATCGGCGAGTGGGGCCTCGGCTTCATGACGACGTCGCTCGAGCTGGGCTGCGACTGCCTCGGCGAGATCACCTACCTGGACGCCGTCGTGCACGACTCGCGCGGCGAGCCGATCACGATACCGAACGCGATCTGCGTCCACGAGGAGGACAACGGGATCGTCTGGAAGCACGTGGACGAACGGGCCGGTGCCGAGTCACGGCGGGCCCGCCGGCTGGTGATCTCGTTCCACGTGACGGTGGCGAACTACGAGTACCTCGTCTACTGGCGCTTCTACCAGGACGGCAGCATCGAGTGCGAGGTGCGCGCCACCGGGATCATGGTCACCTCGTCCTTCCCGGACGGGCGGCAGCCGCCCTACGGCACGCTGGTCGACCAGCGCACGTACGCGCCGTTCCACCAGCACTTCATCGTGGCCCGGCTGGATCTCGACGTGGACGGGCCGGCCAACACGGTCTACGCCACCGAATCCGAGGCGGCGCCCGTCAGCGACCGGGACCCGTACGGCCTCGGCCTGACGATCCGCAGCACCCCGCTGCGCACCGAGTCCGAGGGCATCCAGGACTACGACTGGAACACCCAGCGCGGCTGGAAGGTCGTCAACGACAACGCGCCAAACGGCCTGGGCACCCCGGCCGGGTACAAGCTGGTCCCCGCGGCCTCGCTCCCGCCGCTGATCGACCGCGCCTCCCCGGCGTTCCAGCGGGCCGAGGTCATCGGGCACACGCTCTGGGTCACACCGTACGATCCCGATGAGCGGTGGCCGTGCGGCGACTTCCCGAACCTGAGTTCCCGCGACACCGGGCTGCCGGTATGGACCGCGCAGAACCGGTCCATCGAGAACACCGACGTCGTGCTGTGGTACGTGTTCGGAATCCACCACGTCACCCGGCCGGAGGACTGGCCGGTCATGCCCGTGGACACTGTCTCGTTCTGGCTCAAGCCGTTCGGCTTCTTCGACCGCAACCCGGCCCTCGACGTCCCGCCCGCGCACTAGGCACGCGGGGCTCGCGCCGACTCCGCCTTCCACGCCGGCCTGCGGAGCCGGTCCATCAGCAGCGGCGGCGCGATCCCGACGACCAGGATCCCAGCGATGAGCAAGACCGGGTACAGGACCGGGTTCGAGCTGCCCAGCTGCGACGGGGGGACGAACCCGAACACGAACGCGGCCACGGATGAGGCCACGCCGAGCAGCGCCAGCAGGCCCAGCGCCGGGGCCCGGTAGCCGCGTGCGCGATCCGGCTGCGAGCGGCGCAGCCTTATCGCGGCGATGAACATCAGCACGTACATGATCAGGTACACCTGCGTGGCCAGGGCGGCGAAGATCCAGTACGCACGCGACACGCTCGGTATGAACGCATAGAGCAAGGCGATCAGCGTGATCACGGCGCCCTGCGCGGCGAGAATCCGCACCTCGATGCCCTTGCCATTGACCCGCTGGAAGAAGGGGGGCAGGAAACCCTGCTGCCGCCCGATCCTCAGCAGCCCCTCGGACGGGCCATCCAGCCAGGTCCACATCCCGGAGAGCGCCCCGACCGCCAGGGCGACCGCGATCAGCGGCACGGCGAAGCCGGCGTGGAAGTGGTTCAGCAGGCCGTTGAAGGCCTGCATCACGCCAACGGTGAGGCTGATCCGGCCCGAGGGAACCACCCACGAGATCGCCAGCGTCGAGGAGATGAAGACCGCGAGGACCAGCACCATCGCGAGGTAGATGGACCTCGGGTAGTCGCGCCCGGGGTTGCGGAGCTCGTCGACGTGCACGGCGTTGACTTCGACGCCGGCGTAGGTGAAGAAGCTGCTCACCACCAGCACGATGCTGGCGAGCCCATGCCACGCGGGCAGCAGGTGGCCAGCGGTCATCGGTGCCGCCGAGTGGTTTGCGCTGAGCAGGTACGCAATGCCGAGCACGACGAGGAGCGCTCCCGGGATGAACGTCCCGATGACGGTCCCGCTCGAGGAGAAGTCGGCCACCAGCGCCGCTCCGCGCGAGGAGACCAGAACTCCGGCCCAGAACAAGACGATGATGACGACGGCGTTGAAGACCCCGTTGCCAGCGAGGCGCGGGTCGAAGACGTACGCGAGCGTGCCGGCGATCTGGGCGAGCAGCGCCGGGTAAAAGAAGATCGTCTGGGCAAACTGGCACCACACCGCCAGCAGCCCCATCGGCGCCGAGATGCCCTGCTCCACCCAGTTGTAGACGCCGCCGGGCCAGCCCGAGGACAGCTCCGCGGCCACCAGCGACACGGGCAGCAGAAACACCAGCGCCGGCAGGACGTACAGGAAGACCGACGCAAGCCCGAAGACCGCCAGCGCGGGCGCCGACCCGAGGGAGCCGACCGACGCCACCGTCAGCACCGCCAGCGCCTGCCACCTGATGAATTTGCGGGCCGGCGGGCCCGTTGCCGGTGCGGCCGGGCCCGGCCGGACGTGCTTCAGGACGATGCGCTCGGCGAGAGTTGGCGGCGCGTGCTTGCGCCTTCGCACCCACATGGATGTGATCCCACCACAGCCCGGCATCCGGCAGGTCGGCGGGCCGCGGGCCGGGTTAAGGTGAGCCCGTGGCCCAGCAACTGATCACCGAGCGGCTCGTGCTCAGGACGTGGCAGGCCGACGACGCCGCCGCGGCGCTTGGCGCGTACGGCGATGCCGAGGTCTCCCGGTGGCTGGCCCCGGCGATGCACCAGGTCCCGGACGAGGCGGCCATGCGGCTGTTGCTGCAGCAGTGGGCGGCCGAGGACGCGCGCATGTTCACGCCCGCCGGCCGCTGGGCCGTGTTGCTCGGCGAGGACGGGCGGCTGATCGGCGGGGCGACGCTGCTGCCGCTGCCCCCCGACGGCGAGTTCGAGGTCGGCTGGCAGTTCCGCCCGGACGCCTGGGGTCGCGGCTACGCGACCGAGACCGGCGTGGCGCTGGCCCGCTGGGCGTTCGATCAGGGGATCGAGCAGGTCATCGCGCTCGTGCGGCCCGCGAACACACGGGCCGTGGCCACGGTGCGCCGCATCGGGATGCAGTGGGTCGGCGAGACGGAGAAATACCACGACCTCCGCCTCCAGCAGTACCGCCTGCGCCCCGCCGACCTCCCCCAGAACCCGTAGCACGCTCAGCGGCACTCGTAGCGCGCGTAGCCGGGCCGATTGAGCGATCTTGGTCAAAAGGCGTCGTTGTAGCAGCGTGTTTTGACCAAGATCTCATGGAGGCTCCGGGCCAACGCCGAGCGCTTCCCAGCCCCGGGCCTCGGTGCCGGGCAGGTCGGTGGCGGGCAGCAGCAGCACGACGATCGCGTCGAGGCCGGCTGCGAACAGCAGCGTGGGGTCGTTGGCCGGAACCAGCGAGGCGGCCTCGATCCGTGCGTGCTGCCTCTCGCTGAAAAATCGCAGAAAGGTATCACGGATCTCGTCGCTGCCCAGCCGGCGCTTCATGCGGACAGGCTGCCAGCGCCGCGGCGCGGCCGGCCACTGATCTTCGTGATCGCTAGAACTCGACGTGGCCGGTCACGCACGTGACCGTGCCCCCGCCAACCCAGATCGTGCCGTCGGGGTCCTGGGAGACGTGCACCCGGCCCTCGCGCCGCAGCACCGTGCCCTGGCTGGCCACGTACGGCGCGGTGGCCCGGCCGGTCCGCAGCAGCCATTCGGCCAGCGACGCGTTCAGGCTCCCGGTCACCGGGTCCTCGCCGGTGCCGCCGTCCGCCGGGAAGAACGCCCGAACCTCGAACGCCCGCGGCGAGCCCGGCGGGTACGGGCCGACCACGCCCAGGTCGATGTCGGTGATGCCGGGCCGAAGCGCGAGCACCGCATCGGCGCTGCCGAGCAGCACGGCCACCCAGCCCGGCCCGTTGTCGGCCCACTCGGCGTCGACGATCTCGGCCCTGTCGATTCCCAGCACGGCGGCGAGGTGCTGCACCAGCGCCTCGCTCGGCGGGCCGGACCGCAGCAGCGGCGGCGCCGCGAACGCGAGGCCGCCGACGGCCTGCCGCACCCGGACGAGTCCCGCGCCGCACTGCTGCACGATCTCCCCGTCGTGGCGCGGAACGCCGCCCGCCGAGAGCCAGGCGTGGCAGGTACCCAGCGTCGGGTGACCGGCGAACGGCAGCTCGAGCGAGGGAGTGAAGATGCGCACGCTGTAGTCGCAGTCCGCGCCGCGGTCCGGGGGCGGCAGCACGAACGTGGTCTCGGACAGGTTGGTCCAGCGCGCGAATCGCTGCATGTCCGCGTCGGACAGGCCGTCCGCGTCGAGCACGACGGCGACGGGGTTGCCGAGGTAGGGCGTGGCGGTGAACACATCGACTTGCTGGAAGGCGCGCTGCACGCACGTGAGTGTGCCATAGTTCCGCCTCGGCCCGGGCTGCAGGCAGGACCGCGCCCCCCGCCGGCATTGGGGTGCCAGCTCCATAGCCCAGACGCGCTGGCCAGCCGTACCTTGGTCAGGCATCCTGGCAGCTAGAAGACGAGCCGAGGCCCTGAGCATGCGTACCGCGCCGATCCACCCGCCGAGTGACCGCCCGCCGGCCGGGCGGCGCCGCGAGGGCGCATCGCGGTACGCCCGGGAGGCGACCCGGTCCGGCGCGGCACTGCTCGCCGGGGGCCTCATCTCCCTCGCCGCCATCCCGCTGCTGGTCCTGGGGCTCACCACGCTGGTGCTCAGCCCGCTGGGCGACCTCGGCGCGCCGTTCCTCGCCGTCATGACCGGGCTGGTCCGGCCGCTGGCCCGGGCCGAGCGGCGCCGGGTGCGCTGGGTCACCGGCACCGGCGTGGCCGAGGCCTACCGGCCGCTTCGCGGCCCGCTGACGTCCCGGGTACGCACGCTGCTGTCCGACGTCGGAACCTGGCGTGACCTGGGCTGGCTGCTCGTGCAGGTCGTGGCCGGTGGAGTAGGGCTGGCGTTCCTCGCGGCGGCCGTGGTGGGGCCGATCTTCATGGCCGTCGTCCCCGTCGACTTCCTGCGCGGGGCAGGGGACGGGAAGGTCCTCGATCTGCTGCCGCTCGGCGCGTTCTTCACCGCCGTCGGCTGGGCGGGGTGCCGTCCGGTGGCGAAGGCCCTGGCCGCACTGTCCGCACAGTCGCTGGCGGCCGACGAGGCCGCCGTCCTGCGGGTGCAGGTGGCGCACCTGGCCGAGACCAGGGACGATACCGTCGACGCCAGGGCCGCTGAGCTGCGGCGCATCGAGCGGGACCTGCACGACGGAGCCCAGGCCCGGCTGGTGTCGCTGACCATGAGCCTCGGCATGGCCGAGGACGAGTTCGACCGAGACCCCGCAGCGGCCCGCCAGCTCGTCGTCGAGGCCCGCGCCTCGGCCCGGGTGGCCCTGAACGAGCTGCGCCATCTGGTGCGCGGCATCCAGCCGCCGGTGCTGACCGAACGCGGCCTGGCCGGCGCGGTCGAGGCGCTCGCGCTGGCCAGCGCCGTGCCGGTGGAGGTGGACGTGGTGCTGGACGAGCGGCTGCCCGCGCCGCTCGAGTCGGCGCTGTACTTCATGATCGCCGAGGCGATGGCCAACATCGCCCGGCACTCGGAGGCGACCTGGGCGTTCGTCAGGCTCTGGGAGGAGCAGGGCAGGCTGCGGCTGATCGTGCACGACGACGGGCGCGGCGGCGCCGACCCGGCCCGCGGCAGCGGCCTGCGCGGCATGCAGCAGCGGCTGGCCGCCTTCGACGGCACGTTCACGCTGAGCAGCCCGGCGGGTGGCCCCACCGAGCTGTTCGCCGAGCTGCCCTTCCACCCGTGACATCCGTCGTCGTGGTCGAGGATCTGCTGCTGCTGCGCGACGGCCTGATCCGGCTGCTCAGCACCAACGGCCTGGAGGTCGCGGCCGCCGTCGACAGCGGGCCCGCGTTCCTCGAGGCCGTCGACGCGCACCGGCCCGACGTCGCCGTGGTGGACGTCCGGCTGCCTCCGACGTTCACCGACGAGGGCCTGCGCGCCGCCATCGACGCCCGCCGGCGCCGTCCCGGCTTCCCGGTCCTGATCCTGTCGCAGTACGTCGAGCAGCTCTACGCGCGCGAGCTGCTCTCCGACGGCGCCGGCGGCGTCGGCTACCTGCTCAAGGACCGGGTCGGCGACGTACGCCAGTTCGTGGACGCGGTGCAGCGGGTGGCAGGCGGCGGCACGGCCATGGATCCCGAGGTGATCTCCCAGATCCTTGCTCGGCGATCCCGGGCCTCGCCGCTGGCCGGGCTGACGCCCCGGGAACGTGAGGTGCTCGCGCTGATGGCGGAGGGCCGGACGAACGTCGCCATCGCCCGCAGCCTCGTGATCACGACGAAGGCCGTGAGCAAGTACATCGCCCGCATCTTCGCCAAGCTGGACCTGCCGCCATCCGACGACGATCACCGGCGGGTGCTCGCGGTTCTCGCCTACCTCAACTCGACGTCCTGACGCCCCGGCCCCCGGGATCCGGCGACCCGATCACTTCGACGGCGACGTTCCCAGCAGCCGGCCGAGCTTGGACGCGGAGCTTGACGGCCGTGCCCCGGCGCCGGTCAGCCGGGAACGCGCCGCGGCGAGGATCTCCGGCCCGCCGGAGACCAGCTCGACCTCGATCTCGCGCCAGGTGACCGGCTCGGCCGGGGTCTGACCGGCACTCGGGAGCCGGCCGGTCACGAGGTCGTCGGCGACCTCGGCGAGGACCGTGCCGTCGGCGGCGACCAGGTTCCGGACCGTGCGGCGGGTCTCCAGCACGGCCACGACCTGCAGCGGACGTCCACCGACCCAGGTGTCGACCAGCGAGGCGAGCTGCGGCGGGACGGCCGCCGGATCATCCCCGAGCGGGGCCTGCAGCTCCCGCCGGGTGCCCGCACCGACGGGAAGCTTCAGGTGCCAGCCCTCGTCGGGGCCGCCGGTACGGCGCCGCAGCGTTATCGGCGCCGCCGCCAGGCGAAGATCGCTGGTGTCGAAGTAGTTCGCGACCAGGTGCCTGACCTCTGGCTCGCTCACCGTCTGGCCGTGGACCAGGCCGCCAAGCTCGGGTATCACGAAGCCGGGATCAACGTCGAGCTTCAGCTCGGTCTCGAGGTGCTCGGTCAGCCTGCCGCCCATCCAAGAGAGGCTACGGCATCGGGCGCCCGGCGCGGGCCTGCCGCCCGCGTGTTCGCTCGCGTCCGGCCAATCACGGTGCGACACTTGCCGTTGACGTTCCGTGCTCGGGCGGACATCGGCGACGGGGGACAGGATGGGCCTCATCACGGAGCGTGGCAGTGCTGCCGATGGCTACGAGGCAGTGCCTGTCCCGCTCGCGTCTGGTGAGCCCACCGAGGGAACCGGAGCCATGCTGCACCGCCGGTCGGCGCTGCCGAGCAGGCGCTCCGTGCTCTACCTGCACTGCCGCCCGGATACGTTCGTTCCGGAGGACCTGGCCGGCTGGTACACCGAGCGGGGGTTTCACTTCTACGTGGCCGACCTGCGCCCGCAGGAGGGGCACCGCGCGGACCGGAGCCAGGTCACGCGGTTCACGCGCCTCGACGCCGCCTGCCGGTTCCTGCGGGAGGCCGAGGGGCACGACATGATCATCCTGACCGCCGACGCCGCCGACGCCGCCACCGCCGCCCAGTGGTGCGACGCACGGCGTGAGGCCGGGGGGCCGGACGCGCTGATCCTGTCCAGCCCGGTGTTCGGGCGGCGGCTGCGGCGGGGCCTGGACATCGGCTGCCCGGTGCTGGTGCTCAGTCCCGCGGGCGGCCGCCCCGGCGGCCGGCTCCTGCCGCGGCGCGCCAAGGACCCCGGCGCGGTCAGGCTCGGCCCGCACGTCACCTGGCTGCGCCTGGATTCGGGGCTGGACGGCCAGGGCGATGGGGAGGGCCCGGACGGCGACGCCGGGCAGGTGCCGGGCGGGAACGCCGGGCGGCGCCAGTTCTTCGACGAGATGGGGCGCTGGCTCGGGGCCTACATGTACGGCGGCGTGCGCGACCAGCTGCTCTGAGCTGCGCTGGGCCGTCAGCCGCTGACGGTGACCGAGACGCTCGGGTAGCCGCTCGCGCCGTTCGGCGGCGGAGGCTCCTGCACAGACGTCTGCGTGTACCCGGTGGCGTCCGTGGCCCGCGCCGTGATCACGTGCCTGCCGGCCGTCGCGTCCCACTCCCACACCCACTGCCGCCAGCAGTCGATGTCCGGGACGGCGGAAAGCCGCGCCTCCTGCCATGGGCCGCCGTCGACCCGTACCTCCACGGCGGCGATGCCCTTGTGCTGCGCCCACGCGACCCCGGCGACCGGCGTCCGGCCGGGCTTCAGCACCGAGGAACCGGACGGCACGTCGATGCGCGACTCCGTCTTGATCGGCGCCTGCTGAGCCCAGCCCTGGCCCGGCTCCGCCCAGTACGCCAGATCCGACCACGTCGTCACGTTGATGTCGGTGATCCACTTGCACGCGGAGACGTAGCCGTACAGCCCCGGGACCACCATGCGCACCGGGAACCCGTGCTCCACCGGGAGCGCGGTGCCGTTCATCGCGACCGCGAGCATCGCGTCCCGGCCGTCCATTACGGTCTGGACCGGGGTGCCGGAGGTGAATCCGTCGACCGACGTGCACAGCAGCTGCTGCGCGCCGGACCGGATGCCGGCCTCCCGAAGCAGGCTCGCCAGGCTCGCGCCGATCCACTCCGCGTTGCCCACGTACGGTCCGCCGACCAGGTTGGAGACGCAGGTCAGCGTGATGTAGTCGGCGGAGAGAGGACGCCGGATCAGCTCGTCGAAGCCGACAGTGATCTCCCGGGCGACCATGCCGTGGATGCGCAGATGCCAGTTCGACGGCGGCACCTCGGGCAGCACGATCGCGGTGTCGACCCGGTAGAACGAGGAGTTGGGCGTGATGAACGAGCTCAGGCCCGGTATCCGCAGGTTGCTCCCGGCGGGCAGCGGGGGAGCGGGATGGGCGAGCTTCGGCAGCCGCAGCGACGCCTGCGCCTGCGAGACGCTGGAGCGCTCGGACAGCAGGCGCCCGCCCAGGCCGGCCACGACCGCCGTTCCCGCGGCCGCCGCGCCGACACGCAGGAAGCGCCTGCGTTCTGGCCCCGATGCGGGGGCCGGGCGCACGGGCCG
>JASHQP010000800.1 GCA_030039095.1 Streptosporangiaceae bacterium | reverse complement strand
GCGTGCGAGCATCGGCTGGCCGCTGCGCGGCGACATGAGCGTGCACCCCGCGTATCCTGGCCCGGCGCCGCGTGAGGTGGCGACCAGCGGACCTCCGCTGCCCCTGGCTCAGCTGCACGTCGCGGTGGGCCGCGCGGCGCAGACCCGGCAGGCGCTGCGCGCCGGGGCGCTGCTGGACCGCCCGGCCTGGGATGCGCTGGGCTCGTGGCACCTGATCGTGGCCGCGCCGCCGGATCTGGCCGTGGCCGATGTCCACCCCGGAGCCGAGATGCTGGCGCGGCGATCCCGCCCGGATCTGGAGATAACCGCCCGAACCGTTCTCGACCAGGGCGGCGACATCGCGCGGGCAGCCGCTGAGCTGCACATCCACCGCACCACGCTCTACTACCGGCTGGAGCGCATCGAGGCGGTGACCGGCGTCAGCCTCAAGACCAGCCCGCAGCGCGACGCCCTGCACATGGCTCTCCGCCTGGCCGCCTACCGCCGAGCCGCCGCGCCTTGACCGGCCCGGCGGCCCATGACACGAACCGGCCCGGCGGCCCATGACACGAACCGGCCCGCCGGCCCATGACACGCCCCACGCGCCACACCGGCCCTTTCAGCCCTACCAACCCCACCAGCCTCTGGGAACCGGCTCGCCGCCGGGCCGCAGACGGGCTGCCGCGGCCGTCAATGTACCGTTCGACGGCCTGTAGCCCGTCTTTCGGTACATTCATGCGGGCCGCAGGGCGCATCGCCTCGCAAACCGTCCGACAAATGTAGGAAAACGGGGCGGGATCTTCCGCGCTGGGGCCGAAGCTTCGCCGGGGCTGCGCGCTTAGCGTCGTGCTCGGAGGAGCACGATGAGCACAAGCAGCAGCTTCGACGTGATTGTCGTCGGCGCGGGAGCCGTGGGCGCGAGCTGCGCCTACCACCTGGCCGGGGCGGGGCTATCGGTCCTCGTCGCCGAGGCGTTCGGCGGGCCGGCCGAGGGCAGCACCGGCCGGTCGTTCGCCTCGATCCGGTCTCAGTGGGCGGACGCGCTGAACATCGAGATGTCCTGGCGCAGCATCCGCTCGTATCGCTCGTTCCCCGGTGACCACGGCGTCGACGTGGGCTACCGGCCCACCGGCTACCTGCTGCTGGTGCCCGACGCCATGTGGCAGGGGCAGCTGGAAGCGGTCGACCTGCAGCGCGCGCACGGCGTCCCGGTCGACGTGCTCGACCTCGCCGCGGCCGCGCGGGTTACCCCCTTCGCCGCGGACGGTATCGCTGGCGCGACCTGGGGCCCGGCCGACGGCGTGGTCGACCCGCACCTCGCGACGCGCGCCTACCTGGAGCTCGCCCGGGCGGCAAGCGCCGAAGTCAGGTTCAGATGCCGGGTCAGCGCGATCGAGCCCGACGCGGAGCGGGGCGGCTGGGAGGTCACGGCGGGCGACACGTCGGCTCTGCATGCGCAGTACCTCGTGAACGCGGCGGGCGGCTGGGCGGGCGAGGTGGCCGCGCTCGCCGGGCTGGCCGTTCCGGTGGTGCACTCCCGGCGCAACATCTACGCCACCGCGCCCGGCGCGCTGCCGGATCCGGTGCCGATGACCATCGACCTCGGCACCGGCATGTACGTGCGCAGCGAGGGCCCGCGGCTGCTGTTCGGCGCGGCCCGGCCAGACCAGCCGGACGGCTACGACCTCAGCGTCGACTGGCCGTGGATGGAGTCGGCACTCTCGATCGGGTCCGCCCGGTTCCCGTGGCTGGCCGACCTGCCGCTGGACCGCTCCGGCTGCTGGGCCGGAACCTACGAGAACACCCCGGACCGGCACGGCATCCTCGGCCCGCATCCGGGCGCACCGACCTGGGTCGACGCCTGCGGGTTCTCGGGGCACGGGCTGATGCAGGCGCCGGAGATCGGGCGGCTCGTCGCCGAGCAGATCACGACCGGCGCCATCACCAGCATCGACACCAGCGCCCTGCGGCTCGAGCGGTTCACCGCCGCGACCGCGAGCGACCGGGTCGGGATGGTCTTCTGACCGGAGGGAGCACCGATGTACCCGACGCTGCAAGACGATCCCAGGCGTGCTGCGTGGATCGAGGCGACAGCGGCCGAGCTGAGCAGCTTCGGCGAGCGGCACCGCGAGGAACTCGACGACGCGAACCGGCAGAAGCGTTTCCCCCGCGAGCTCTACCGAGAGCTCGGCAAGCTCGGCTACCTCGGCCCGCTGGTGCCACCCTCCTACGGCGGCCTCGGTGGCGGAGTTGCCGAGTACGTCGTGATCAGCGAGGAGGTCGGCCGGCACGGCCTGGTGTCCGGGCAGATCGCGGCGCAGGGGCAGCGCTGGCTGCTCGACTGGGGCACCGACGAGCAGAAGGACCGGTGGCTGCGCGGCATCGCGACCGGCGAGGCGGTGTTCTCCGAGTCGATCAGCGAGGTGAACGCGGGCTCGTCGTTCAAGGGCATGGAGGCGACCGCGATCAGGGACGGCGGCGACTGGCTGCTCAGCGGCGCGAAGACGCACGTCAACCTCGGTGCCGACTGCGACGTGACACTTTTCTATGCGAATGCGGAAGTAGGGCTGACCAGCTTTCTGGTCGACATGACCCTGCCCGGCATCGAGACCGCGGTGACCGACCCGGTGGGCCTTCGGCTGATCCGCACGGCCGACGTGATCTTCGACCGGGTGCGGGTGCCGGACGCTGCGCTCCTCGGGCCGCCCGGCGGTGGGCTGCAGACGTTCCTGTCGACGTTCAACATCAGCCGCCTCGGCAACGCGTCCGAGCTGATCGGCCTCGGCCGGCGCTCGCTCGAGCTCGGGCTGCGCTACGCGTCGCAGCGACAGGTCGGCGACGGGAAGGTCACCGACTTCCAGGGCATCCAGTGGATGGTGGCTGACGCGTGGACCGCGTTGCAGGCGGCGTCGCTGGCGCGCGACGACGCCGCGGTCGCGCACGAACGCGGCGAGGACATCGCGCTGCGCACCACGACGGCCAAGCACCTGGCGATCACCGCCGCGGAGCGGGCCAGCGACACCGCGTACAGCCTGACCGGCGGGCACGGGCTCTACTTCGGTGAGCCGTACACCGACATCGCCGGCGACATCAAGGTGCTCAAGGTGGCCGGCGGCTCTGCCGAGATCATGCGCAACTACATCGCCCGGCGCGTGCTGAAGGACCCGGGTCATGAGGGGCTGGCGTGAGCGGGGTGCGCTGGGTGCTGAAGGACCCCGGCCGCGAGGGGCTGCCATCAGCGCGGCAGTTCCCG
>JASHQP010000799.1 GCA_030039095.1 Streptosporangiaceae bacterium | reverse complement strand
CAATGACCAGATCAGCAGAGGCGTTAGTGCGATCGACTTCGCCGTCCTGATCGTGGTCGGCCTGGCTGTCCTGGCCACCGCAGTCATCGCTTTCCGCCGGGCCGATCTGAACTAGTGGCCCCGTTGGCGCGAGCCGTACCTAGCCCGCCCGCCGGTGGTTCTTTACCGACACACTCCTAGAGGTCCTGCAGCCCGCTGACGACTTGCTCGAGCAGCGGCCGGTCTGGAGGGAGCCAGGGGACAGCCTTGGCTAGGGCCGGGGCGGGAGTGGGCCTGCTGCGGCCCGGCAGTTCGCGCAGGTCCCACGCGCAGACCGGTAGCTCGGCCCAGACGACCTTGCCGCCGAGGTGGTGGTGGCGGGCACCCCAGCGCGAGGCGAGCTGGTCGACGATGGCCAGTCCCCGGCCGCCCTCGTCATCCGGTGCTGCCTGCAGAACCTTCGGTTCGTCAGGGCTGGCATCCCAGACCTCGATGAGAACCGACGCTTCCAACCCGGTCAGCCGCACGGTCAGGAGGTTGAGTGAGGTCAAGGCTCCCCAGGCTGGCTTCGGCTCAGTGATGCCGGTCGCCTTGACGGCGTTGGTGACCAGCTCGGAGACGACCAGCAGGGCATCGTCCAGAACCTTCGAGGCGCCCCAGCCGGCCAGCGTCAGCCGGGCGAACATCCGCGAGCAGCCAGCAGCGGTGGCGACGGCCGCGAGATCAAGCTCATCGGTGAAGCGGGCATTCACCGGGGTCTGGCCTCGTGCCGGGCCGGACACTACCGAAGTTGGCGGCTGAAGTGAAGAACTCATCGACGGCCCGCCCTTCGGCGTCTTCAGCTCCCGCAACGGTGGAGTTCTGGGGGGCGAGGGAGCAGGCCCCGCCCCCCGCGGAGGCGCGCACACGGCGGGACAACTGGTGTCCCGCCGGCCCCCTCTTGCGTACGCGTACCCAAGCTAGCACCGGTCCTGGTGCGCTCGCTGCGATATTTCGCAGTTACCTGGACTTTTGTCCTCGAGCTGCCATGTTCGCCGCGCGGCTAGCTGCTCGCGCTGGCCGTGAGCCCCAGTCAGAGGTGCCGCCGCCAGACGACTGTTCAGCGCACGGGGGGTGATCGGCCGGTCTGCGACCTATTTCCTTACTCTGGCTCGGGCAGGTGGCGGCGTCATTGCAGCGGGCCGCCTGTCTCATTGCCGAGTTCCTCGGGTGCTGGCGTCCCGGCCCGGATGAGCAGGCTGATCCGGTCACCGGCACGCAGTTGCAGGGCGGGGTCGGGGTCCTGAAGGCTGCGCTGCCGTAGGACGGAGATGGGCCTGGTTCCGGCGGGCCACCGGATGCTGCCGAGCGTCTTGCCGGTGGCGGGAGACCAAGGGTCCAGAGACAGATCGATGACCCGGTAGCCGGGCAGCGGGGTAGGCGGCAGCGGGTCTTGCCCGTTCTCGCTGGCGGGGCTTTGGGGCGGAGCGGAACCGATCCGGTCGGCGACGGTGCGCAGGACGCTGGCGTTGGTGATCCAGCCTTCGATGTGCCGGCCGTCGCCGGACAGCACCGGCAGCCCGTCGCGGCCGTAGGCGTCGAGCTGGCGCAGGGTCTGGGTCAGTGACTCGGTTTCGAAGACGGCCTGCGGGTCGCCCTGGTAGATCACCGTGCCCGGTAGCCCGGCCGTGACGGTAGCCAGATTGCCCTCACCGTGGTGGTGGTCGGCGGCGAGCAGCGGGGTGGCGAAGCGGCGCATGGCGTCGGCGGCTTTGAGGTCGCCGAAGGCCCGCCATGGGGCAGCCCGGTCGATGTCCTGGCCGCGGCGGAGCAGCTTGGTGGTGTAGATGGTCCCGTAGCTGAGACCGCGCGAGAGGGCGGTGGCGATGCCGACGGCCAGCATGACCGGCAGGGTGAGGGTGAAGTCACCGGTCATCTCGACGACGCTGGCCACCGAGGTCAGCGGGGCCCGGGCGGCGGAGGTGAAGACCGCGCCCATGGCGACGACCGCGTAGAGCGCCGGCGAGCCGGCCACGGGTCCGAAGACGTGCTGGGCGATCTCGCCGAAGGCCATGCCGGAGGTGACGCCGATGAATAGTGACGGGGCGAACACGCCGCCGGAGCCGCCCATGCCCAGCGTGGTGCTGCAGGCCAGGATCTTCCCGGCGGCCAGGACCAGCAGGAACCAGAGGGCGTAGTTGCCGGCCACGGCCTTGTACATGACGGGATAGCCGACCCCGTACATCTGCGGCAGGGCCAGCAGGATCAGGCCCAGCGCCAGGCCGCCGATGGCAGGCCTGGCCCACTCCGGCCGGTTCTTCCAGGCCACGTCCCAGAGATCCTCGACCTTGTAGAGGACGCTCTTGAAGAGCAAGCCGATCAGCCCGGCCACGACTGCCAGCGCCGCGACCAGCAGGTAGTCGGCCGGGTGCACCAGATGGATGCCGGGCGGAAAGCCGTGCAGGAACGGCTTGTCACCGAGAAAGGGGATGGCCACGGCGTCGGCGATCATCGCCGACAGCATGACCGTGAACATGGCGTCCACCGAGAACTCCCGCAGGATGATCTCCACCCCGAAGAACACCCCGGTGATCGGAGCATTAAAGGTCGCGGCGATGCCGCCCCCAGCGCCGCAGGCCACCAGGATCCGCATCCGGTTCTCCGGCATCTTCACCCACTGGCCCAGGCTCGAGGCGAGGGCGGAGCCGATCTGCACGATCGGGCCCTCGCGGCCGACCGACCCGCCGGCCCCGATGCACAGCGCGGAGGCAAGCGCCTTCACGACGCTCACCTGCGGGCGGATCCGGCCGCCGTTCTCGGCTACGGCGACCATTACCTCAGGCACGCCGTGGCCGCGGGCCTCCCGCGCATAGCGGTAGATCAGGGGGCCGTAGATGATCCCGCCGACGGCCGGAATAAGGACGAAGAAGGCAAGACCTAGCCAGGGCAGATGCGAACTGCCTACATAGCCGCCCTGGCCGAACTGGGAGTGCCCGGTAAACAGCCAGGTGAAGAAGTAGATCAGGTACCGGAAGACCACCGCGCCGAGGCCGGAACCGACCCCGACCAGCAGGGCGATCACGAACAACCCGGCCCGGGACTCGCGCAGCCAGCCCGATAGCCGTGCTGCCAGCGATATCGGTCCGTCCAGGGCGGGATGAGCGTTTACTACCGGCACGAGATTTATGCCCTTCCTCGGCGGGTGAGCCTGACAGCTAGTTGAAACGGGACACGCGTACTTGTACGCAGCCTCAATTCTACGCGTACGCGTACGCAAGCCGGGAGTATGCTGCTGGCATGGGTGAAGCAGCGCCTGCCAGCGACCCGTCAGCCAGCCGTGCGCCCTGGGGGTCACTCACACGCGAGGACATCGTCGAGGCCGCCATCAGGATCGTTGAGGCTGGCGGCTACCAGGAGATGTCGATCCGCAGCCTGGCCGCCGATCTCGGCGTCGCACCCATGTCGCTCTACCGCCACATCCGGGATAAAGACGACCTCCTCGACGAGGTCGTCGACCAGCTCCTCGCCCGCTGTTGGAATCCGGCCGTGGCCGAGGACGACTGGCAAGCCTGGATCATCGCGGCGGCATCCAGTTTGCGGCAGTTTCTGGTCACGCAGCCAGCCGCCCTGCACGTCTACCTGCGGCATCCGGTCGTCTCACCAGCCGCTATTGAGCGGATGGACGCCATGATGGGCGTCCTGCGGCGTGCGGGGGTTGAGGAGTCCGCAGCCCGCAGCGCCTACGGCGCGCTGCACACCTACACCATCGGCTTCGCGGCCCTGGAGGCCTCCCGGTCAGGCTGGGTTCCCGATACCGAGGACATCAGCAGCCTCGCCAAGCAGCTAGCCGCCTACACCACCGCCGGGCAGTTCATCGAAGGTCTGCACTATCTGCTTGAGGGACTCGGCAGGCAGGTCAGACCGGATTGATCTTCCCAGTCTGTGAGTCTGGTGCGGGGCTCACAGCCTGGGAGCAGGGGGTGCCTCATCTTCGCGGAGTGCAGGTTCCGG
>JASHQP010000798.1 GCA_030039095.1 Streptosporangiaceae bacterium | reverse complement strand
GCTCACCACCCCCGGCGCCCGGCCGGACGCGGTCGTGGTGGACCTCGGCGCGGGCACGATCGACGTCATCGGCCCCGACGCCGAGGTGGTCGCGGCGGGAGCGGGCGACCTCCTGACCGCCGCGGTCGCCGGGATACTCGGGGCATCTCGTGCCGCCGCCGAGTGGATCAAGCGGGGCCCGTGCCTGCGCGTCGATGGCGGCCAGCGGTTCGAGGCCGAGGACGGCACCCATGGTTTCCTCGGTCGCCCTGCCCCGCCCTCGGCGGCGGGCACACTCGCGGTGATGGGCCCGGCCGGGCTGCTGTCCTTCGACCGCGGCCGCAGCCCGGCGGAATGGCGGGCGGTCCGGCTGCGGCTGAAGCAGGCCGTGATCGCGGTGAACCTCCGGCGTGCCCTGGCCGGGCACGAAACACGCCCGGAGCAGGTCCTGATCGTCGGCGGCCCCGCGTCGGACGAGGAGTTGCTGGGGGTGCTGCTGCGATCGCTCCCGGACGGCGTGGCAGCCGGCCGGGGCAACGTGGCGGGCACGCTGCCCGGCGAGCCAGCGGGCCATCGCTACGCCGCCGCCCTCGGCCTCGCCCTGGCCGACGACGTCGGCTGAGCCCGGGCCGACGTCGCGTCGCGCGGTCAGCTGGAGACCTTGTCGCCCAGGCCGAGGCTCAGTGTGATCGGGTCAGCCGTGCCGGGCGGCAGCGGGTTCTTGCCGTCTACGGTCAGGCTGATGCCGCCGGGGTTGCCGAGGCGCATATCGACGGGATAGTCGAAGGTCCAGGTCTGGGCGGTGCCCCCGACGACGTATGCCTGGAAAAGGTAGCCGCCGCCTGGGCTGGTGAACTCGACCCAGCAGTCCTCGATGGCCGCAAGCTGGATGACGACGCTGTGGGCGTATGGCGTCACCACGGGGGTGGGCTTCGGCGCTGGGTGCAGCCTGGCATGCCCGGCGTGGTGATGCGTCGCCACCCGGGCACGTCCCGTGGTGGCGGAAGCGCCCTGGGTGTGGCGGGTGCTCGAGATGACGTGGTAGGCGCCTAAGCCGACGACGATCACGAGCGCCAGTCCCAGCGCAGCACCCCAGTGCTGCCTGCGTGGCTCGCGCAGCTTGATGGGCGTGAACGGCCGGAACGCTTCCGCGGCGGTAACCGGGAGCGGCGCCCGCCGGGTCGCGTCGTACTCGGCTATGAGCGGCCCGGGATCGGCTCCCACCGCGCGCGCGATGCTGCGGATGTGGCCCCGGGCGTAGAAGTCTCCCCCGCAGTGGGAGTAGTCATCGCGCTCGATGTCGCGGATGATTCCTTCCCTGATCCGGGTCTGGTGGCTGACCTGGCTAATGGTGAGACCGGCCTGGCGGCGCGCTGCCGCCAGGGATTCGCCGATGCTCATGCCGCGCCTCCACTGGTCTCTCGCACGGCGTGCCGATCGGGGCATGGGTGCAATTCGTCACGGTTACATCATGCGCCTGTTTGCCCGATACGCACCCGGTCGTTCCGGCGCCTCGCGCCGCGGGCGACCGCGGTGCCGCGACGGCGCTCCCCGTTACACGCGGGCGTGTTCCGTTTCCCGCCGCCGGGTCTGTGGCGGGCCGGCCGATGGCTCGCGGGGGCGGCTCGCCGTACGGCGGCCTGTCAGGCTGCCGAGGCAGGGCCCTCCGCGTGCTGGCGCTGGCCGGCCAGGCTGAGCGCCGCCGCAGCCGTGTCGCGGCGGCCGAGCGGCATGTCTTCCAGGCTTCGCCCGGCCGGCTCGGGCAGCACCAGGGTGAGCGCGAAGCCACTCGCTGCTATGCCGGCGGTCAGCAGCAGCGTGCCACGCAGCCCGAACCAGTCGTTCAGCAGCGGGAACAGGAAGACGCCGATGAAGGCGCCGAGCTTGCCGATGCCCGCCGAGATGCCGTGCCCGGTGGCGCGCATCTCGACCGGATACAGCTCGCTGGGCATGACGAAGGTCGTCATGTTCGGGCCGAACTCGGTGAAGAAGTAGCTCACCCCGTACACCAGCAGGAACGGGACCACCATCGTCGTCATGCCCGGTATCGCGGCGATGACCAGGAAGCACAGGCCCATCACCGCGAAGCCGAGCAACTGGAGCCGCCGGTGCCCGATTCTGTCCAGCCGCGCGATCGCGAGCACATAACCGGGCACGGCCGCGACCACGAAGATGGCCAGCTGCAGGGAGATCTTGGTCATGGTGGAGGCGCTCGGCGAGATCAGGGACAGGATCTGCGGGGTGGAGATCGTGTTGCCGTAGTAGGCGTAGTCGAGCAGGAACCAGGTCCCGGCGGTGCCAGCCAGCATGATCAGCCACCGCCGGTTGGTGAGGAACGCCCGGAGCCCTATCTGCCCCGCTGCCTGCCGCCCTCCCTGCCGCCCTGCCCGCTGCTTTGCCCGGTCTCGCACCTGGATCCGGTAGCGGGGCGACTCGGGCATCCGGCTGCGCAGGTAGATGACCGCCGCGGCGGGGACCGCGCCGAGGCCGAGCAGGACGCGCCACGCGGTGTCACCGCCGAGTCCGCCGCCGAGCAGGGCCAGGGCCACCAGCGGGCCGATGATCAGCCCCAGTGCCTGGGTGCCGAACACCATCCCGACCAGTCTGCCGCGGTCCTTGCGGTTGGCGTACTCGCTGACCATCACCGCGCTGACCGGGTAGTCACCGCCGACGCCGAACCCGAGCACGAAGCGGAACGCGATCAGCACCCAGAACGACGGCGCGAACGCCGACCCCAGCGCCCCGGCGATCGTGATGGCCGCGACCAGCCAGTAGACGTGCTTGCGGCCGATGACGTCGGCGAACCGCCCGAACACGAACGCGCCGACGAAAGCGGCCAGCAGCATGATGGAGTTCAGGAGGGCGAGATGCCCCGGGCTCAGGTTCCAGTCCTTGGTGATCAGCGCCGAGGCGACACCGATGACGAACAGGTCGTAGGCGTCGGTGAAGAACCCCATACCCGATGCCAGCACCGCCCGCAGGTGGACCCTGCTCAGCGACGCCTCGTCCAGCTCGGCGATCAGCTCCCTGGCCCTGATCTCGGTCACCCGCATCCCCTCGCTGCTGTGGCCGCCTGCCTGCTAGCGGGCCGCATCTTTGGTTTTGTGGCGAAACTAACCGGCCCAGTCGACATGCCACCGACTTGCTAATGAACGAAAAGTGAACACAAGATGATCGATAAACGACTCGCCCCCAGAGAGCTACCTTGCGTTTACCCGCGCCAGCAAGGGTTAGGTGGATGGACCACATGGCAGCTGACTCCCGAAAGTGCGAGCAATGCGGCACCTCGTTCGTGCCGCGGCGTGAGCACGACCGGTTCTGCTCGGCGGCGTGCCGGGCCATGTGGAACCGCGATCATGCGAGGGATCTGGCGGCCGGGACGAGCGCACTGCTGTGGTCGGTCACCGCGATGACGGAGGCCACGGAGCGGCTGTCACGGATCGCCGCGGCCGACTCACGGCGCGGGTTCACGGCGATCAGCGAGGCGGTGTGGCGCGTCACCATCGTCGACGCCACGCTGGTGCGCCATCACCCGACGGCCTATGACAGCGCGATGGCAAGCCAGCCTCCCGAGCAACGCGAGCTCGTCGAGGGAACGCTGGCAGGGCTGCGTTTCGTCCGCAATCACATCGGCGGCGACGGAGATCTCGGCGAGATCATCGAACCCCGCCCGGCCTGCCCGAGCGCCGCTGAGAACTCACTCACCGGCTGGGTGTGGAGGCCGGTGCCCGAGCTCACGCCAGCGCCACTGCCGTCACCGGGACGCGCGTGGGAGAGCGCAAGGCACCGCGGATATACCGAGCAGCTCGCGGGGCACGTGGTCGCCGAGACCTTGGGCCAGGCCGCGGCGTTCCTGAAGCTCGCGGCCGCGTCCGCTGCAGCCGTCACGGATGCCAGCGTCCAGGCCGGGCACTGACTCCCGCGCTCAGGGCCGGAGTGCCGGAGTTCTGGCTGGCTCATGGCACGTGCAGGATGAGGGTGCTGTCGACGGCCCGCAAGTCCTCCGGGTCGGAGGTGACGACGTGCCGGTTGTGCTGCCGCGCGCAGAATGCAACGGAGACATCGACCACATCGGCGTGGCCGGATCTGCCGCATAGCAGCCCGACGGCGCGAGCTGTCGGGTCGTCCAGCGGCACTATCTCGGTGCGCTCGTCGCTGAGCAGCGCTGCGATCCGCGCCTGCCGTGATCCACCACGCCACGCTTGGGCAACTGCTCCCGCAGGGACGGCGACCTGCCAGTCCCGGCGGTCGATCTCCTCCAATAGGGCCTGCATCCGCCTACTGCGGCGCTCGATCGCGATGAGGGCGCCGGTATCAAATGTGATGACGCCGGTCACTCGACCCCGAGCGCTCGGCGAGCCCACGCGTAGTCGTCGTCCTCCGGCGGCCCATCCTCGGCCCGCATGTCAGCAACCAGGCGGGCGATTGACCTGGTCCGGGCCGACTGCGCCATGGCATCCGCGATGTAGGCACTGACCGACGCTGCCCGGCCTTCGCGCACAGCTTGTCGCGCCTGCTCCGCCAGTTCGTCCGGCAGGCTCACGGCGAGCTTCGTAGTCATACCAGCAGAATACCATGGTGCTACCTTCGGTCCACTTCGATGCGGAACCGCGGGTTGTACTAGGTGCGCGGGATGGCGCTGAGACGGCAGGCGCAGGACGCCTTGATGGGGACGTCGGCCTGGGCCTCGGCCAGGTCGAGCTGCTGGCGGATGATGCGGGCCTGCTCGGTCTTGCCGAGCCGCTCCAGGCACTCGTGGTAGCCGTGCAGGCTCCACACGTTCCCGGGATGCTGGTTCGCCCGCGGCAGCGTGTCGTCCAGGCCCAGGTCAGCCCGGTAGACCGCCTCGGCCTCCTCGACCCGGCCCTGCTCGAGCAGCAGCGCGCCGTAGGCGTGCCGGACCGGCTGCATCCACCCCCAGGGCTCGTCGTACGGCAGCCCATCGTCGAGGTCGATCGCCCGGCGCAGGTGCGCGAACGCGGTGTCGATCTTGCCCGCGCGGTATTCGAGTTCGCCGTCCAGCATTGCGGCGGCGACCGCCAGGATGTCCCGGCAGGTGTTGTTGAACACGGTCCGTGAGTCCGGCACCCGGGCGACCGCCGCGGCGAACAGGCGCCGCTGGTCGTCAGCCTCGTCCAGGCGCCCGGTCGCCGCGAACGCGACCCCCTTGGCGTAGTGCGTCATCGCGGTCGTGGCCGAGTACAGGACCGGGTCCTCGGGCAGCGGCGTATCGATGATCTCCTGCCAGCGCCCGAAGCGGACCAGCGCGTGCAGCTTCATCGGCACGAAGCCCTCCAGCCAGTCGGCCATCGGAGGGACCTCGACCCGGAGCAGTTCGGCGGGCAGCGCGGCAGCGAGCTGATCGGCCGCCTCCAGCGCGGTCTCGGACTGGCCGAGGAACATCGCCCCGTAGATCTTGAAGTGGTAGTCGTGCGCCCGGTAGAGCGTGTAGAAGTTCATTGCGCCCGCACGGGCGGCGAACCTCTCGTCGGCGGCGATCGCCGCCGAGTTCGACGCGACCACGCTGCGGTAGTCGCCGCACAGGACGTCGATGTGGGTCGGCATGTGCCGCAGGTGGCCACCGTCCGGGACCAGGTTCCGCAGCCAGTCGGCCGCCCGCAGCGCCCGTTCCGGCCGGGGCGACATCTCCATCAGGTGGATGTAGTAGTGCAGCACGCCAGGGTGCGACCGGCCACCGGGCTGGCCGACGGCCCGTTCAAGCACGTCCTGCGCCTCAGCGGTGTGCGCGCCGGAGGCGGGGGTGCCGGAGCGCAGGTCCCACAGCTGCCACGGGGTCACGTTCATCAGCGCGTCGGCGAACAGCGCCGCTACGTCGAGATCATCGGGGTGAGCGGCGTAGACGCCGCGCATCGCGTCCGCGTAGGCCTCGTTCCACTCCTCGGCGGCCACCGGCGGCGCGGCCGAGGGGAAGCGCGCGGCCATCGCGTGCACCAGCGCGGCCTCGGCCGCGCTCGCGCCCTCCAGGCACTCGAGAGCCCGCCGGACGGCCGCGTGGCCGCGCTCCACCGACGTGGACTCGTCAACCGGGTCGAACGCGTCCCATCCCTTGTTGTAGTTGGGCCCGATCGCGTAGGCGATGCCCCAGTGCGCCATCGCGCACCCCGGATCCCGCTCGATCGCGCGCTCGAAGCAGCGCACCGCCTCCTCGTGGTTGAACGCGTACGACCAGGTGAGGCCCTGGTCGAACCATTTCTGCGCGTCCGCAGACGTGGTCGACACCGGCCGGCCGTGGCCGCCGAGGTCGAAGTACTCAGGCAATGTCCACCTCAGATGCGCTCGAAATAGCGGATCCGCTCCCAGTCGGTGACGCATTCGTGCTGGAACGCCTCGAGTTCCTGCCGGCCGAAGTGCACCAGGTGCTGGTGCACGGCCTCACCGAGCTCCTCGCTGGCCAGTGAGGAGGCCTCGAACAGGTCGAGCCCGTCGCGCAGCGTGGTCGGGACGAGCGCCGGGTCGCCGTCGTTGTACGCGTCTCCCTCGAAGGGATCGCCGCAGTCGAGCCGGCGCCTGATGCCGTCGAGCCCAGCCATCACGGTGGCCGCGGCGGACAGGTACGGGTTGACGTCGGCGCCCGGCATCCGGTTCTCGATCCGCAGCGACTCGCCGGCCCCGACCAGCCGGTAGCCGCAGGTGCGGTTGTCGCGTCCCCAGGTCACGGCCGTGGGAGCGAACGACGCGCTCTGGAAGCGCTTGTAGGAGTTGACGTTCGGCGCGATCATCCACATCAGCTCCGGGGTGTGCTCGAGCAGCCCGCCGAGGAACGACCGGCCGATGCCGGAGAGGTCGTGCGGCGCCCGAGGGTCAGCCATCTTCGGATTTTCGTCGGTGTCCCAGACGCTGGCGTGGATGTGACAGGAAGACCCGATGTCGGAGATCGTCGGCTTGGCCATGAACGTGGCGCTCCAGTCGTTGGCCTGTGCCATCTCCTTCACGCCGTTCTTGTACAGCGCGTGCCGGTCGGCCATCTCGAGCGCCTCGGCGTACCGCAGGTTGATCTCCTGCTGCCCGAGCCCCCATTCGGACTTGGAGAACTCCACCTCGATGTCGGCGGCGTTCATGTGCCGCCTGATCGCCTCGATGAAGTGGTCGTCCCGGCTCGACTGCAGGATGTGGTAGTCGGACCGGTAGTAGCTCAGCGGCTCCAGATCGGTGTACCTGCTGGCCCATGCCTGCGCCGGCGGCGTCTTGTACAAGTAGAACTCCAGCTCGGCCGCTGTCTTGAAGCGGAGGTTCTCGGCGGCGGCGCGGTCCAGCTGGCGGCGCAGGATCGACCGCGGCGCCACCTCGACCAGCTGGTCGCTGTCCTCCTCGTAGCCGTCGCAGATCACGATCGCCGTCTTGTCGAGCCACGGGGCCAGCCGGAACGTCGTGAGGTCGGGAACCATGCGGAAGTCGGAGAACCCGGTGCGCCAGTTGCTCAGCTCGTAGCCCGGCCGGGGGTCCATGTCCATGTCCACGACGAACAGGTACAGCGAGGCGTGCAGGCCCTCGGATCGCAGCGCGGTCTTCAGGAAGCTGTCCGTGGTCACCCGCTTCCCCATCAGCCGGCCCCAGAGATCGGGCACCACGCACAGCACGGTCTCGATCCCCTCGTCGTGCAGCCGCTTCTCTACGGCAGCGCGCTGCTCCTCATCGGTATCCATGTGTCTCGTACCCCTTCAGGACGTCTCGAAGTATCGCCGGTGCTCCCACTCGGTCACCTGGTCGGCCTCCCACTCGCGCCAGAGCCGGAGCTCGACCTCGCGGGACAGCAGGTAGTGGTCGGTGAATTCCCTGCCGAGCAGGCCGGCCGCGACCGGCGAGCCGCGCAGCGCGTCGACCGCGTCGGCGAGCGACGTCGGCAGCCGCTGGAACCGGCGGTCAGCGAAAGCGTCGCCGGCCGCCGGCTCGGGTGCCTCCAGGCCCTCGGCGATGCCGTGCAGCCCGCCGGCCAGCATGGCGGCGATCGCCAGGTACGGGTTGACGTCGGCGCCGGCCCGGCGGTGCTCGAGCCGTGCGGCCTTCGGGGATCCCGCGATCGCCCGGATCGCGGCGGTCCGGTTGTCCACCCCCCACGACGCGGTCGCCGGGGTCCAGGTCCCCGGCTGCAGCCGCCGGTACGCGTTGACCGACGGGTTGAACAGCACGCTCACGTCCGCCATCGTGGCGAGCTGCCCGGCCAGGTAGTGCCGGGCAACCGGGGAAAGCCCGCCGTCCGCCGACCAGAACACGTTCTCGCCGTCGCGCCACAGGCTCTGGTGGAAATGGCAGCCCGAGGTTGGCGCGCCGCTGCGCCACTTGGGCATGAACGTGGCGACGAGGCCCATCTCCCCGCACAGTTCCTTCAGGTATGCCTTGGCCCGGACCGCGTGGTCGGCGGCCTCCAGGGCCGGGGCATGCGAGATCGCGAACTCGAGCATCCCGTGGCCGAGCTCGGTGTGCACCGACTCGATCGGGATGCCCACGGCGTCCATGCGGTCGAAGAACGCCTGCGCGAGCGGCCGCAGTTCGCGCAGGCGCAGCAGGCTGTACGCGTTCATGGTCCGGCCGAGCGGAACGGCGTCATCGCCGGCGTGGACGACGCACAGCTCCCACTCCGCGGCGAACCGGGCCTCGAACCCGAGCGCGGCGCACCGTCCGGCCACGGTCTCGAGCAGGGTCCGCGGGGCGAGCGGATAGAGCGCACCGTCCGGGCCGTACAGGTCGCACAGCACCGCCGCGGTCCCGTCACACCACGGCAGCGGCCGGGCGGTCGCCAGGTCGGGACGCATCACGAGGTCGGGGAACCCGTTCTCCGAGGACGACGCCGGGCTGGAGTACACGTCGTCGGCCTGGGTGAGCCCGAACATGATCGTGCACATAGCGGCCCCGGCCGGCGAAAGCGCCTTTGCCGCCGAGACCAGCTTCGCGCGCAGCCCCCCGTCCAGGTCCGGAACCTCGAGCTGGACGACCCGGGCGCCCTCGACCGCGTTCTCGCTCATGCCAGGCCCAGCGTCCATCCGCCGTCGACGACGATGTCGGCGCCGGTGATGAACGACGCGTCGTCGGACAGCAGGAACCGGCACGCCGACGAGACGTCCGCGGGGGTGCCCAGCCGGCGCAGCGGGGTCCGGCTGGCCATCCGCACCTGGCGCGCCGGGTCCTCGTCGTACAGCGGCTGGATCATCGGGGTGAGGATCGCGCCCGGGCAGATCGTGTTCGACCGGATCCCCTCCGGGCCGTACTCGAACGCGATCGCCCGCGACAGCGACATCAGGCCCGCCTTGGACACCTGGTAGGCGTCCGACACGCCGTCGGAGGTGCGCAGCCCGGCCACGCTCGCCACGTGCACGAACGCTCCCCCGCCGGTGCGCCGCAGCAGCGGGATCGCGTGCCGGCAGACCTGCATCGCGGCGGTCAGGTTGATGTCGAGCACGCGCTGCCAGACGGCGGGGTCGGTCTCGCCCACGGGGCCGTCCCGGTCGAACCAGCAGACCCCGGCGGCGTTGACGACGTAGTCCAGCCGGCCGCACCCGGCGAACACCTCGCCCAGCGCCCCCGCGACGCGGTCCCCCTGCGTGATGTCGAACTGCCAATAGCGGACGCAGCGGTCCGTCCCCTCCGAGTCGGGCTCCGGAGGCTCCTTGACGTCGACAGCGAACACCCGCGCGCCCGCCCCGGCAAGGTCGGCCGCGATCTGGTACCCCATGCCGCCGCCGGCGCCGGTGACAAAGGCGACCCGGTCGCGCATGGCCCGTGGTTCCATGCTCAGCCCGGGATCTCCGGCAGAGTCTGGCCGCCGTCCACCACGATGCTCTGCCCGGTAACGAACGACGCGAGGCCGGAGGCCAGGTAGAGCACGGTGCCCCCGATCTCGTGGGTGTCGCCGAGCCGGTGCAGCGGGATCAGCGCCTGCATCGAGGCGATCGCGTCCGCGCCGAGATCGGCGAGCCCTTCGGTGCGGATGCTGCCCGGCGCGACGGCGTTGACCGTGATCCCGAACGGGGCGACCTCGATCGCCGCGGTCCGCATGAACCCGTCCATCCCCGCCTTCGAGGCGCCGTAGTGCGCGAGCCCCGGGTAGCCGGTGACCGGCCCGGTGATGCTGGACACGAGGACGATCCGGCCCGCCGGGCTCTGCTTCAGCAGCGGCAGGCACGCCCGGAACGCGAAGAACGTGCTCTTCAGGTTCGTGTCGTGGACGAGGTCCCAGTCGGCCTCGGTCATCTGCTCCAGCGGGACCTCGGGATAGACCCCGGCGTTGTGGACGAGGACGTCGAGCGAGCCGAACTGCTCCCCGGCCAGGGCCGCCGCGGACTGGAGTTCCGCGAGGCTGCGGACGTCGGCAGCGGTGAAGATGCACTCCGGGCCCTGGGCCGAGATCTCCTTGGCAACCTTCTGGCCGCGCTCGGCATCCCTGCCGGTGATGACCACGCGCGCACCGGCGGCGCACAGCACCTCGGCGATCCCGCGCCCGATCCCCCGGGTGCCCCCGGTGACGAGCGCGGACCGCCCGGTAAGCAGCGCCGGAACGCCCGGCACTGGGGCGCCTGTCGTCTCGTCCGCCTCCTCCACCTCCCACGTCGGCCGCCCCGCGCCCGCGGCTGGCCGTTCCTGTTGGACCATAACCTAGACCTTTGGGCTAGTTCGCGGCAACAGCGGGGGTGCCTACCCGAGCACCCGGTGCAGATCCTGCTGCGCCCGCTGGATGTGGGCAACCACCGCCCGCTCGGCGGCGTCGGGATCGGAGTTCTCGATGGCCTCGAGGATCTGCGCGTGGTGCTCGTGCGCGGACGTGAAGACGCTGGAGATCACCCGGTCCAGCGGCACCCAGGTCATCGCGCGGACGTTCTCGATCGCCTGGCGCATGAACCTGTTCTGGGCAGCGTCGGCGATGGCCAGGTGGAACACGTTGTCCGCGGCCCTGAACCGTGCGGTCGCCAGGCCCTGCTCCAGCTCCAGGTAGGCCTCGCGCAGCCGGTCGAGGTCGGCCCTGGTCCGCCGCTGGGCGGCGAGCCGGGCGGCGGCACCCTCGACAGCGATGCGGAACTCGAAGTTGTCGTCCAGCTCGTCCATCCGGCCGAGCAGCACCTGCCGCAGCCGCTTGGAATCCTCGCCCTGGTCGAGAACCGTGATGCCGCCCGCCGAGCCCCTCCGGCTCGAGACGTAGCCCTCGGCTCGCAGCACCCGGACCGCCTCACGCACGGTCATCCGGGACACCCCGAGCTGCTGCGCCAGCATCCGCTCGGGCGGCAGCTTGTCACCGGGGAGGTAGGTGCCGATGTGGATGGCGTGGCGGAGGCGCTCGGTCACGACCTCGTGCGCCGAGACCAGGTCGACCGCTTCGATGTCAGCCATCGCCCACCCCGGGCTGTCGTTGCCCCGCCCAGCCCGCCCTGCCCACCCGCCGGTACGCCTCGGCCGGGACAAGCCGGGGATCCTTGTAAACGCTCCACGTGCAGTACTCGCGCGGCTCGGCCGTCCCCCACAGCGGCGGCTCCACGACCCTGACAGGATAGCCCAGCCGGGTGATGGAGGCCCGCTCCTGAAGCTGGCAGCAGTGGGCGCAGTAGAGGCAGACTCCCCTGGTCCGCCAGGCCCAGTCGTGCTCCTGCGTGGTGACCCGGAACCCGAACGGCGGGCCAACCCGCGCGGTGCCGTCGGCGTTGGCGCCGGCGCTCATCGTCCGGCCGCCGGATCCGCACGGCTCGAAGCGGAAGACCCACCGGTCCTCCTCCTCGACCAGCGTCACCTCCCCGGTGCGCCCCGGCCCGCTGAGGTGCCCGCGAAGCGAGAGCGCCGCGTCGGCCAGCAGCAACTCGACCGATTCCGGCCACGGCCGGCGGTCCGCGGCGTACTCGTCCCTGGTCGGGTACATGTCGCCGATCGCGTCGTCCCACATCGCGCCCACAACCGGCTCGCCAAGCTCGGCGGCGGCCAGGCTGAACAGCGCGCAGACGATGTCACAGAACCGGTCGTGGACCGTGACCCACGCCGAGCGGAACCCCTCGACGAGCTCGGCCGCGGCCTGGCGGTTGCCGGCCAGGCAGGCCAGCTCGGCCCGGGTGGCCAGCTCCTGCACGCCGGCCCACTGCCGGGGCATGTCCAGCGCGTCGCTCGCGGTCGCGCCGAGCAGCGACAGGATCCGCTGCTCCTCGGCCGACACGGTTGCCGGTGCCACGCCGCGGTCGAGCAGAAACCGCCGGGCACGGTCGATGAACAGGGGGAACAGCTCACGCCCCTCCGCCGCATCATCGACCAGCTGGCGGATCCGGCGGACACCCTCGCGGGTATCGCCCGCGGCGACCGCCCGGAGCGCCAGTGCATGCGTCGACTCGGTCTGCGGCGGCCTTGGCAACATGGCACGTCACCTTCCTAGCAGGTTGACTCTAATGGCTCATTGGTCTATTAGAAAGACTATGACTGAGGACTCGGCGCCCCGAGAGCATCCCGAGGTCGCGGCGCTGCTCGACGAACTGATGGCGGCGGGCCGCCCGTCGAGCCGGACCCTGCCGCTGCCCGACGGGCGCAGGAACTTCGACGAGATGATCGACCCGCTGACCGACCACCCCGAGGTCGGCGCCGTCGAGGACCGGGCGATCCCGGTCGGCGGGCGCGACGTGCCGGTCCGGATCTACCGCCCGGCCGAGCCCGCCCGGTCCGGCGTTGCCGTGTTCTTCCACGGCGGCGGCTGGGTGTTCGGGGACCTCGAGTCACACGACGGCGTGTGCCGGTCCCTCACCCGCAACTCCGGGATCACCACGGTTGCGGTGCACTACCGGCGGGCTCCGGAGCACCCGTTCCCGGCCGCGGTGGATGACGGCGCCGGCGTGGTCCGCTGGCTGGCCGCCCACGGCGGCGAGATCGGCGTGGACGCAAGGCCGCTCGCGGTCGCCGGCGACAGTTCCGGAGCCAACCTGGCCGCCGCCGTGTCGCTGGTCCTGCGGGACGAGGGCGACTCGCCGGTGGCCTTCCAGGCGCTGCTGTACCCGGCCACCGACCCCGCGATGGACACCGAGTCGTACCGGGAAAACGCCGGCGACCCGTTCCTGTCCGCCGACGAGATGGTCTGGTACTGGGCCCAGTACGGGGACGGGAAGGCTCCCGACGATCCGCGCGCCGCGCTGAGCATGGCGAGCGATCTGAGCGGGCTCCCGCCCGCCTACCTGCTCACCGCCGGGTTCGATCCGCTGCGCGACGAGGGCCGGGCGTTCGGTGAAGCGCTGCGCAGGGCCGGCGTGCCGGTGCGCTCCAGCGAGTACGAGGACATGCCGCACGGCTTCCTGCTGTTCGCCGGGCGCCTGTCGCGGGCCCGGCAAGGGCTGTCCGAGGTGGCCGGCGCGATCGCGGCCGGCCTGGCAAACCCGGGCTGATCGCCGGACC
>JASHQP010000797.1 GCA_030039095.1 Streptosporangiaceae bacterium | reverse complement strand
GGCCGGCCCGCTCCAGCCGCCGGATGCCGCGCTGCCAGCGGCCGGGCGTCCAGTTCCCGCCCTCCGGGAAGATCACCAGCGCGCCCGCCCGGTCGAGGCCCCTGGCCAGCCGCCCGATCTGCTCGGTGAGCAGCCTCTCGCCGAAGTGGCGCGGCTTGCGCCGCGGGATGAACACGTTGGGCAGCCGGTTGGTGACCACGTCAACGCCCGGATCGAGCTGCATCGTGGCCTTCATGACGATCCGCGGCCGCCGCCCGTACACGCTGAGCAACTGGTGCACGAGCAGGAACGAGTCGCCGGGCCCGGCGTGGCGGCTGAGCACGATCACCGGGCGCGCCAGCCGGGCCGCCCGCTCGCCCGCATCCGCGTCCGGCTCGTCCACCTCGACGCGCAGCCCGAACGCGCGCTCCGCGCCGGCGAAGATCCGGTCGAGGAACCGGCGCATGATCGCGTAGTGCCGGCTCTGGTACGGCTCGGTGTGCAGCCGGCCGCCGAACCCGCTCGCTATCCACAGGCCAAGGCACATGAACAGGGCTGACGTCTCGGCCGCGAGCCAGATGATCGCGAAGGCCAGCACCCGAAGCCCGCGCATCCGGCTGGGCCTCCTGCGTCCTGGCCTGACCCGCCCGGCCAGGCTGACGACCACGGTCAGCAGCGCGAGCAGCGGGGACAGCACGATGACGGCCACCGCGACGACGATCGCCAGCGGCGCCAGCACGATCCGGCGCACGAGCTTGGGTGGGAGCATGGCGCGCGCCTCCCGTCCTCGCGGGCCGGTCAGTTCCCGGCCAACCCGGCGAGATAGCTCGCCGAGGCCGTGTACGCACGCTCGATGCTCTCGCCGACCCTAGTCTTGTCCCGATACCGCAGCTGGCCAAGGTCTGGCGCGGCCCGGTCTGCGCCGGCGGGCAGCACGTGCACCCGGACGTTCTCCGGGAGCGCCGACATCTCCTCGTGGAACCGGTACCGCCGGGCGATCTCGAATGCGACGAGGCCCACCTCCCACGGCCGCTGCGGCACGGCGAGCGGCCGCTCGATCCGGCCGACGTGCAGGACGTAGACGGACGTGGCGCCGAGCGCGACGGCCCGCCCGACCGGGATGGAATGGACCAGGCCGCCGTCGAAGAAGTGCTCGCCGTCGACCTCCACCGGCGGCAGCAGGCCGGGAACGGCGCACGACGCCAGCACGGCCGGGACGACCGGCCCGGAGCTGAACCAGCGTGGGCTGGCGCGCTCGATGCTGGCGGCGACGCAGTGGAACGGCAGCGCCAGATCGGCGAAATCGGTGCCGGGGAGCGCTTCGGTGAGCACGCGGCGCAGCGGCTCGATCGAGTGCAGGTGCGTGCCCGACCTGGCCAGCGTGACCGCACGGCCCCACAGGTTCTCGCTGAAGGCCCGGCCAAGGGCGTCGCCCTGCCACAGGTCGCCCAGCCGCTCCGCCGCCGCGGCCGGGTCGGCCGCCACCAGCGCCCCGTTGATCGCCCCCACGGAGGTGCCGACGACGACGTCGGGGCGGATCCCTGCCTCGGCCAGCGCCCGGAGCATGCCGATCTCGTGGGCGCCGAGGATGCCGCCCCCGCCGAGCACGAACGCCGTCTCCACCTAGCGCACCTCCTCGGTCTCAAGCAAAGCAGATCCACGGGCGTCGGCCGCGAAGGCGAACGCGAGGTCAGCGGGCTGGGCCTGATCCCAGGGACGACGTCGCTGTGGGCGGCGGGCGCGACCTCCGGCCTGGCCGCGGCCTTACGCGCCGAGGGCACGCCGGAAATACTCGACGGTCCTGTCCAGGCCCTCGTCGAGCGGCACGAGGGGCTCCCAGCCGAGCAGGTCGCGGGCGCGGCCGATGTCCGGCCTGCGGCGGACCGGGTCGTCGGAGGGGAGCGGGCGGTTCTCGACGTGCGCGTCGCTGCCGGTGAGCGTCAGCACCTTCTTGGCCAGGTCGATCATGGTGAACTCGCCGGGGTTGCCGAGGTTGACCGGGCCGGTGACGTCCGGGCCGGAGTTCATCAGCCTGATCAGCCCGTCGACCATGTCGTCGACGTAGCAGAACGAGCGGGTCTGCGAGCCGTCGCCGAACACGGTCAGCGGCTCGCCGCGCAGCGCCTGGACGATGAAGCTCGATACGACCCGGCCGTCGTTCGGCAGCATGTTCGGGCCGTAGGTGTTGAAGATCCGCGCGACCTTGATCGGCAGGCGGTGCTGCCGGTAGTAGTCGAAGAACAGCGTCTCCGCGCACCGCTTGCCCTCGTCGTAGCAGGACCGGACGCCGACCGGGTTCACGTTGCCCCAGTACGACTCGACCTGCGGGTGCACCATCGGGTCGCCGTACACCTCGGACGTGGACGCGAGCAGGATCCGCGCGCGCAGCCGCTTGGCCAGCCCGAGCATGTTGATCGAGCCGTGCACGCAGGTCTTGGTGGTCTGGACCGGATCCCGCTGGTAGAACACGGGCGAGGCCGGGCAGGCCAGGTGGTAGATCTGGTCCACCTCGACATAGAGCGGGAACGTCACGTCGTGGCGCATCAGCTCGAACCGCGGCTGGTCGAGCAGGTCAAGGACGTTGTGCCGGGAACTCGAGTAGAAGTTGTCCACGACCAGAACGTCGTGGCCGAGGGCGAGCAGGCGCCGGCACAGGTGCGAGCCGATGAACCCGGAGCCGCCGGTTACCAGGATGCGCTGGGCCGGCCCGGCCGGCGCCCCGGGACCATCCTGGGTAATCTGCGAGTTCACAGAAAACCACTCCTTTAGTCACCCTTTAGCAAATCTTGGCAATAGTATGGGGGCTCTATGGCGTTCGATTTGGAGGCGGGTCAACTTTATCCGCCATTGCCGTTGCGGGCTCCCGTAAGCTGCGACCGTGAAGCTTTCAATCCTGATGCCGGTCTACAACGAGCGGGCGACCTTGATCCCGGCGATCAAGGACGTCCTTAACGTTAGTTTTCCTTGTGAGGTCGAGCTCGTCATCGTGGATGACGGCAGCACGGATGGCACCAGGGACCTGTACCCGTCCCTCGGCGATGACCCCCGCCTCAGCATCCACATGCACAAGCGTAACCAGGGCAAGGGCGCCGCGATCCGCACCGCGGCCAGGGTCGCCACCGGTGACTACATCATCATGTGCGATGCCGACCTGGAGTACTCGCCGGCCGAGATCCCGTCGCTGCTCGCCCCGGTGCTCGCGCAGGAGGCCGAGGTGGTCTACGGCACCAGGACCTTCGGCAGCCACAACTCCTACTCGTACGCGTACGTGCTGGGCAACAAGGCGGTCACGACGTTCGCGAACATCCTGTTCAACTGCTACATCAGCGACCTGGAGACCTGCTTCAAGCTGATGCCCGCCGACCTGTACCGCAAGCTGCGCGTCCGCGAGACCGGGTTCGGCATGGAGGCCGAGATCACCGGGAAGCTGCTGCGGCGCGGCATCCGGCCGTACGAGGTGCCGATCACCTACAAGGCGCGCACCCGCGAGGCCGGGAAGAAGCTCACCTGGCGCGACGGCGCCGAAGCGCTGTGGATCCTGCTCAAGGAGCGGAGCGCCCCGCGACGGGAGCGCTGACCTGCGGCTCCATTGGTGCGCGGCGCAGCGTCCGTCAGATCCTCCAGCCCTTGCGCGCCGCTAGCCACGACAGGACTCCGAACACCGGCGCGGCGAGTCCGATCAGCATCGCGCAGCCGCTGAACGCGCTGTGCACGAAGTTCCCCGCGACACGCGCGACGCCGTAGTAGTAGGCGATGATCACGGCCATCAGCACCAGGTAGCCCCCGACCGCGGTGCTCAGGGAAAAGACGGCGAGCCGCCGCCACCCCGGCTCCGGCGCTGCGACTGCCAGCAGCCGGGACCGGTCGGTCACCCGGCCCTCCGGCGCCAATGTCGGCGCCGAGGGCGGGGGTTGCGGGGGGCCGGTGGGGCGCCTGCTGCCCGCGGCGACCGCGATTTCGCCGGCACCGGTGGTTTCGCCGGCACCCGTGGTTTCGCCGGCATCCGTGGTTGCACCGGCCTTGCCGGAACGCTGCACGATGCGCAGGCCGATGGCCAGCGCGCCCATGATCAGCACGTAGCCGGCGATCATGGGCACGAGGTCCTGGCGGATCAGCGAGGATGACACGTCAGCCCGCCGTCATGCCCGGAGCAGGAAGTGCCAGCCCCGGACGAAGATGTGCCA
>JASHQP010000796.1 GCA_030039095.1 Streptosporangiaceae bacterium | reverse complement strand
TTGGTCGCCCCTGGTCGCCCTCGCTGATAAAAGTGGTTCCCTGCAGGAGGTAGACGCCCGCCCTGGCGACGCGGTCAATCTCGGCCTGGCGACCGGAGCGGCCATCCACGCCGACAATTCCCTCCTGCAGGCAACATCCTCGAAGTGCTGCAGGAGCGCTAGCGCAAGCTGTTCTCCGGCGTGCGCCCGTCCCGTTTTCGGACTCGATCCCGCGGTAGTGTCGCCGGCCTGGACAGCCGCTACGCCTGGACAGCCGCTACGCCGCCCCGGCCAGCCACCGCACGAGGTTGACCCACAGCGGCGCGTATCCGGGCCAGTCCATGAACTCCGGCGGGCCCCAGTGCGGCGCGCAGTCGGACGTGAACACGGCGCCGCGCCCGTCGTGGTACACGCCGCAGGCGACGAGCGGATCGGACCCGCAGGTCACCAGCACCTCGGCAGAAGGCTTGGGCGTCACCCGGTTGTAGCCGAGCAGCGCCGGCCAGGCAGCGGGCAGGCCGGCCAGCACCAGATGATCGGGCCCGACGGCCGAAGGCGTCACGCCCTGCGGCGCCTCCACCCGGTCGTCGGTCGCGCCGATCGTCACCGGCAGCGCGTCCTCGACCGGGGTCCCGTGGTACCGCGCCTTGCCCTCGATCCCGGCGAACGACAGGTACCCGCCGATCATCAGCAGCCCGCCGCCGCCGCGCACATACTCCTCGATGGCCGCGAGCCGGTTCGGCGAGGGGATGGAGCGCTCGAACACATCCGGCGACAGCAGCAGGCTGTTCGCGCCGATGTCGCTCAGGATCACCGCGTCGTACGGCGCAAGCCCGGAGGCGGCGCCCGGGAACTGCCCCGGGACCAGGTGGCCGGGCAGGTACTCGACGTCGATCCCGGCCCCGGAGAGCGCCGCGCGGAGCTGGCCGGCGCCCTCCACGTACGTGCTCGTGGTGAACGAGTCGACGCCCTTGACGTGCAGGCTGTGCGTCACCCAGCTTTCGCCGCAGAGCAGCACCCGCATGGCCAGTCCTCCGTTCGCTGTCGGAAACGCCGGGAAGCTACCGGCCGGCCGGCGGCGGGCCGGCCGACTCGCGGACCACGAGCTCCACCGGCAGCACCTCGGTGCGGGCCGGCGCATCCCGGTCGGCCAGCCGCTCGAACAGCAGCTCGACGCCGACCTGCGCCAGGCGGTCGAACGGCGACCGGACGGTGGTCAGGCGCGGTCGCACGTACTGGCTGAACCTGATGTCGTCGAACCCGACGATGGACAGGTCCTCGGGCACCCGGATGCCGTGTGTCTCGGCGGCGGACAGCACCCCGAGCGCGATGTAGTCGCTGGCCACGAACGCGGCGGTCGGCGGGTCGGCCGCGGCGATCAGGCGCGGCAGCGCGCTCATCCCGAACTGCTCGGTGAACTGCCCGTCGAGGCAGACCTGGCCGGACGCGTCGATCCCGGCCCTGGCCAGCGCGTCGGCGTAGCCGCGGTAGCGCTCCTGCACCGAGCCGAGCTCGCCGGGCCCGGACACGAACGCGATCTTGCGGTGCCCGAGCGCGGCCAGGTAGCTGGTGGCCTGGTACCCGCCCGCGTAGTCGTCCATGACCACGGTGTGCACCGGCGGCAGGCCGGCGATCGGCTCGTCCACGACGACCACCGCGAGCCCGTCGGCGATCGCCCGCGCGAGCCGCTCGTTGGACCGGAACGAGCCGAGGTACATCATGCCGTCGATGGCCCCGGACGACAGCAGCTCGATGTAGCTGGACGCCCGCACGGCCTGGCTGCGGTGCGAGCACAGCAGGACCATGCTCCCGTGCCGTTCCACCGCCTCCACCGCGTAGTCCGCGATCGCGCCGAAGTACGGGTTGCTGATCTCGGGGACCACGAAGCCGATCACGCCGGAACGGCGCCTGGCCAGGTTCCGCGCTTGCGCGTTCGGGACGTAACCGAGCTCGCTGACGGCCTCGAGGACCTTGGCCTCGGTGGCCGGCGTGACCCGGAGCTGACCGTTCAGGTACCGCGACACCGTGGACGCGGCGACCCCCGCGGCCCGGGCGACGTCCTGAATCGTGGTCACGTGCGCTCCCTCAGCGACTAACCGCTTGCGCAAACTGTAGCCGAGGGCGATGCGAATCTGAGACCTGGGTACGTGCTGGGCCTATTGACGCGCTGATCAAGCCGCTCATAATTGTACGAAACCGGTTGCGCAACGAAGGCGGGTCTCAGTCATGGCCACTCAAGCAGCCAGCCCCACCGCGACCTCCTCGCTGCGGCGCAACGCGCTCGGCCTCCCGCAGGTGGTCTTCCAGGGCATCACGCACATCGCGCCGTCGATCAACGTGGTCTTCACGTTCCCGGTCATCGCGCTCAAGGCCGGCCCGGACATGCCGATCTCGTTCCTGCTGACCACGATCGTCTGCCTGTTCATCGGGAACACGGTCTCGCAGTTCTCCAGGTACCTGCCGTCGAGCGGCGGCTACTACTCGTTCGCCACTCGCGGGCTCGGCGCCCGCACCGGGTTCATGACGACCTGGAGCTACCTGATCTACGACATCATCGGGCCGGCCGGGGCGATCGGCTTCCTCGGCTACCTGGCGTCGAGCACGTTCCAGATGGCAGCGGGCGTGAACATCCCGTGGTGGATCTTCGCGCTGATCACGTTCGCGATCGTGTGGGCGCTGACCCACTTCGGGATCAGGCTCTCGATGCGCACCACGGCCATCTTCGGCGGCATCGAGATGCTGATCATGCTCGCGCTCGCGTTCACGTTCCTGGCGAACCCCGGGCACGGCTCGAGCTTCTCCGCGCCGCTGCTGCCGCACAACGCGCCGAACCACTACGAGGGCATCCTCGCCGGGATGGTGTTCTCGGTGCTGGCGCTCAGCGGCTTCGAGGCGCCCGCGCCGCTGGCCCAGGAGACCAAGCGCCCCGGCAAGTTCATCTCCCGCGCGGTCATGGGATCGCTGATCCTGATCGGGATCTTCTACGTCTTCACGTCCTACTCCAGCGCAATCGGCTGGGGCACCGGCAACATGGCGGCGTTCGCGTCGAACGCCAACCCCTACTACCTGCTCGGCCACACGCTGTGGGGCGCCGGCTGGTGGTTCATCTTCATCGCGATCGTCAACAGCGCCATCGGCTGCGGCCTGGCCTGCACCAACGCGGCGTCCCGGGTTTCCTACACGATGGGCCAGGCGGGCACGCTGCCCGCCAGGTTCGGCAAGATCCACCCGGTGCACCGCACGCCGACGTTCGCGATCGCGGTGCAGCAGGTCATCGGGATCGTGGCGATCCTGCTGGTGGGCACGCTGCTGGCGCCGGATACGATCTTCGGCTTCCTCGGCACGATCACCACGCTCGCGGTCATCGTGCTGTACATCCTGGCCAACCTCGCGCTGACCGCGTTCATCCGGCGCGAGCACCCCGCCGACTTCAGTTTCTGGCGGCACGGCGTGCTCCCCTGGATCGGCACGCTCGCGCTGCTGCCCGTGCTGTGGGTCACCGTCTACCCGGTTCCGCCCTGGCCGTACCGGATCACGCCGTACCTGTTCGTTGCGGCTCTGCTCGTCGGGTTCGGCTACATGGTGTGGCGCGAGAAGCGGAACCCCGGCGCGCTGAAGCGCGGCGCCACGATGCTGGTCGGCAAGCCCGCCGACGCCGAGGGAGACGTGGACTGGGACGACGCGACCGCGCCGCAGGCCGACGCGTGACCGCCGGAGTCGAACTGGGCCCCGTTGACCTGCCGGATTATGACCTGCCGGCCGAGCAGCCACAGGTTCCTCTGCAAACCCGCCTTGAACGGATAGCAGCGGCTCAGCGGGCGACCGCCGAGGCTGGCCTGGACGCGCTGATCGTCTACGCCGACCGGGAGCACTTCGCGAACCTCTCGTACCTGACCGGGTTCGACCCCCGGTTCGAGGAGGCGCTGCTGCTCCTGGTGCCCGGCCGGGCGCCGGTCCTGCTGGTGGGCAACGAGGGCGTGTCGTATGCGAAGGTCGTGCCGCCCGCCGTCGAGGTGATTCTGTACCAGACGCTCAGCCTGGTCTGCCAGGACCGGTCGGCCAGCCCGCCGCTCGCCGACGTGCTGCGCGGCTCCGGGATCGGCGGCGACGGCGCGACGCGGATCGGCATCGCCGGATGGAAGTATTTCGTCCCGGCCGACACCGCCGCGCCGGCCGAGTGGATCGACGCGCCCGCGTTCGTCGTGGACGAACTGCGCGCGCTGGGCTGCCGGCCGGTGAACGCTACCGGGCTGTTCACCGAGCCAGGCCGAGGCCTGCGGCTGATCAATGACACCGACCAGCTGGCCTGCTTCGAGTTCGCGGCCACGCACGGGTCGCAGTCGATGCGCCGGATGCTGCACCAGGTGCGGCCCGGCATGACCGAGCTCGAGGCGTTCTCGCTGTACCGGCCGATCGGCCTGCCGTACTCCTACCACCCGGTGATGCTCAGCGGCGAGCGGGCGGCCCTCGGCCTGGCCAGCGCCTCCGGCCGGGTACTCGAGGCCGGTGACCCGATGAGCGCGTCGCTCGGGTACTGGGGCAGCAACATCGCCCGCGGCGGGTTCCTGGCCGAGTCAGCGGACGACCTGCCCGCCGCCGCCCGGGACTACGTCGACCGCCTCGTCGCGCCGTACTTCGCGTGCGCGGCCGAGTGGTACGAGACGGTCGGCATCGGCGTCACCGGCGGCCAGCTCTACGACCTGGTTTCCCGGCGGCTCGGTGACCCGTTCTTCGGCGTGCACATCAACCCCGGCCACTTCATTCACCTCGACGAGTGGCCGAGCTCCCCGGTGTACCCGGGCTCCGACGTGGTGCTGGCCTCGGGGATGGCGCTGCAGCTCGACATCATCCCGGCCACCGGCACCGCGTACCACACGTCGAACATCGAGGACGGCGTCATGCTCGCCGACGAGGCCGCCCGCGACGACCTCGCCGCGCGTTACCCGGGTCTGTGGCGGAGGGTGGCCACCCGCCGCCAGTTCATGGCCGACGTGCTCGGGATCCGGCTGCGGCCCGAGGTGCTGCCGATGTCCGATCTCGCGGGCTACCTGCCGCCGTACTGGCTCGCGCCGCACCTGGCGATGCGGCGGGCCTAGGGACGGTCTTGGTGAACGCGCCGACCGCCCGCTATGGCCGGCGTGCCTATGCTGGCCTGGTGCGCCTGGTATCCCTCCTGCCGTCGGCGACCGAGATCGTGTACGCGCTCGGCCTGGGCGACGACCTGGTCGGGGTCACGTTCGAATGCGACGAGCCTGCCGCCGCGCGAACCGAGAAGACAGTGGTCGTGGGCGGCCGGGACACCAGCGGGATGACGCCCGGCGACATCGACGGCTACGTGCGCGCCCAGATGGCCGCCGGCGAGGACCTCTATACCCTGCACGCCGACGCGCTCGCGCTGCTGCGGCCCGACCTGATCCTGACCCAGGATCTGTGCCGCGTGTGCGCGCTGCCGTCCGGTCACGTCGAGGATGCCCTGGACTACCTGGGCTGCCGCGCCGATGTGCTGTCGCTGGACCCGTACTCGCTCGACGAGGTGCTCGACTCGATCCTCGCCGTCGGGCGGCGCACCGGCGTGCCGGACCGGGCCGAGCGGCTGGTCGGCGGGCTGCGCGCCCGGCTCGCTGACGTCGCCACGCGGGTATCGGGCCGGCGGCGTCCCCGGGTCGCGATCGTCGAGTGGGTGGATCCGCCGTTCACCGGCGGGCACTGGGTGCCCGACCTGGTGACCGCGGCCGGGGGCGAGCCCGTCGCGACGAGGCGCGGCGAGCGATCCCAGGAGACGACCTGGGCGGCCATCGCCGCGGCGGAACCGGAGCACGTCGTGGTGGCGCCCTGTGGCTACCACCTGGACGGGGCGGCCGAGCAGGGGCGGCTGGCCGCCACGGGGCTGCCCGGCCCGGCGGTCTGGGCCATCGACGCCGACGGGATCGTGGTGCGTCCGGGGCCCCGGCTGGTGGACGGCGTGGAGGCCATCGCGTCGATCCTGCATCCAGACGCCGTTCCGGCCGCGCCGCCTGGCGCTGTGCGCCTGGTCAAGGCCGCCAGCTAGGCCGGGTCCCGTAGATCATCGGAGGGTCGCTGGCCGGCCTGTGGCGTCATCGAGGTAAATGCGGATGCACCAAAAAGGCCGTGTGCGTCAGGCCGGAACTCGCCTGCTGACCAGAATCAGTGAAGCCGGCTCATTAACAACCGGCATAGTGGATATTCCGGGCATCCTATAGCGAGGCCCGGCGGGGCGCATGTCAAGATCCGCGAGACACGCCCTACTAGGCGTACCGGGTCGGCGGGACACCGATGAGCGCGGTGAACTCCCTCGTCAGGTGCGCCTGGTCGGAGTAGCCGAGATCGGCGGCGACCGCGGCCCAGTCGGTCACGTCGCCGCTGTCCGCGCGCTGCGCCGCCTCGTGCAGCCTGGCCCGGCGCATCACCCACTTCGGCCCGACGCCGACATACTCGCGGAACAGCCGCTGCAGCCTGCGCACCGACAGCCCGGACACCGCAGCGAGCTGGTCAACACGTTTCAGCGACGG
>JASHQP010000795.1 GCA_030039095.1 Streptosporangiaceae bacterium | reverse complement strand
CGGTGCCAGGATCGCGGTCGCGGCGAGCGGGGCGACCGCGCTCTGCGCCTGCAGGGCGATCTGGCGCTGGTGCGAGCGCAGGATGTGCCTGCGGGTCTCCTCGGCCGCGCGCTCGGGGTCGCGGCCGCGCAATGCCTCGATGAGGTGGCTGTGCCGCGGAGTCTGTGTCTGGTCGTGCAGCCGCTCGTGTGCGGTGTACCAGAGCCGCAGCGAGCCGCAGTTGAGATTGCTGACCGCCTCGGCCAGGAAGCGGTTGCCGCTGATCTGGGCGATCGCGAGGTGCAGCGCATGGTCGGACTCGACCGCCAGGTAGATCTCGCCGTCGGCGATCTGCTCCTCGATCCGCACGGAAATCTCGTCGAGGCGGTCTAGCTGGGCGTCCGTAATGGCAGCCGCCGCAATCCGGCTGGCGGGTTCTTCGAGGATGATCCGGGTCTGGTAAAGGTTTGTCAGCTCGTCGGCCGACACCCCGCGCACATACGGTGTCGAATGAACCGGCCAGGTGACGAACTGCTCGCGGGCCAGGCGCTTGAGTGCCTCCCGCAGCGGCGTGCGCCCGAACTGGTAGCGCTGCTGCAGGACGTTCTCGTCCAGCGGCTCATTCGGCCCGATCTCCCCGGTGACGATTGCCTGCCGCAGGGCGTGGTAGGCGGCGTCCGTCTTCGTTCTCGGCTGTTCGTATTCCGCGCCCAGGCCGCGCTGCGCGATGGTCATGACTGATTCGCCTCCCGTGCTGCCCTGCGCGGAATGAACATGATCGCAAAAACCATGACCAGGCCGTAGATTATCTGGTCAACCGGGCCAAGAATGGTCAGCGATACGAGGTGCAGGTATTCCAGCGCGGCCGAGACCCCGACCAGCAGCGCCGGCCCCACCACGTAGCCGATCTTCCCGATCGTCTGGCCGAGGCCGAGCATCGCCACGATCAGCGCGAGGGTCGGCAGGTCAAAGGTGTCCGGCGAGACGAACTCGGCGTAGACCACATACAGGGCGCCCGCTATTCCCGCGCCCGCACCGGCGACCATGACCGCGGACGTGCGCATGGCGACCGGGTTGATGCCGAAGCTCACGGCGCCGTTTTCGCTGTCGCGCACGGCTTCGAGATTCAGTCCCCAGCGGCTGCGCACCAGCCAGAGCGTCGCGGCGAGCACGCAGGCGGCCACGCACAGCGTGAATATCGCCACCGTCTGCGGCGCAACCAGCTGAACCGGGCCGAGAGTGGCCGTGGGGATTCCCACCAGGCCCTCGGAAAGCCCGAGGAAACTCAGGTTGTTCAGCGCCGCGATGAACGCGACGGCGAATCCCAGAGAAGTCACCGCGAAGTATTCCTCGCGCACCCGCAGCGACAGCGCGGCGATCGGCACCGAGAGGACCGCGGCGGCAATAGCGGCGATCGGTATCAGGCCGAGAATGTCGGTGAAATTCGCGTGCAGCATGACCAGCGCCGTTGCGTACGCGCCCACGCCGAACAGCGCCGCGTGCCCCAGGGACAACAGCCCCGCCCGGCCCGCCACCAGGTCATAGCTGCACACCAGGACGATATAGACGCCCACCAGGGTGAGCTGACTCAGCCAGAAGCTCATTCAGATCAGCTCGTAGAGTCGCTCGAGTGACGTCTGCTGGCCAGGCGTCACGTTCGTCTCGTGGGTGATCCGCCCCTGCCGCAGCACGTAGAACCGCTCGACCAGCGCGAGCGCCACCGGCAGGTTCTGCTCGACGATGACCACGGTGGTTCCCGACGCGTGCAGTTCGCGCAGCTTGCCCATGACGATGTCCACGGCAACCGGCGACAGGCCGAGCGACGGCTCGTCCACCAGCAGCACGTCCGGCTCGGGCAGCAGCGCCCTGGCGAGCGCGACCTGGCGGCGCTCGCCACCGGACAGCGCCCCGCCCCGCCGGCCGAGGATCTGCCCGACCGTGGGCAGCAGCTCGCAGACCGAGGAGATCCGCCGGTCGGCGCTGCGCCACGCGTGCCGGTCGTTCCACAGCCCCACCATGAGGTTCTCCCGGACCGTGAGGTGCTCGAAGACCATCTCCTCCTGCGGCACGAGCCGGATGACCGGCTGATCGCCGTCGGCGGCCCGCACCGATCCCGAGCGCGGGGTCAGCGACCCGGCCAGCACGCGCAGCAGGGTGGTCTTGCCGGCGCCGTTGTGACCGAAGATCCCGAGAATCTCGCCCGTCTGCACGACGGCGTCCACGTCGAACAGCACGGTCCGGGACCCGTACCCGGCCCGCAGCGACTCGACGGCGATCGTCATCGCTGCCCCGCTTCCGCACCCGGCATGCCCGGCGTGCCCGGCGTGCCCGGCGCGCCTTGTGCCGCGGCCGTGCCGAAGAACACCTCGGCCAGCTTCGCGTCCGCCATCAGCTCGGCCGGCGGCCCGGACGCGATGATCTTCCCCTCGGCCATCAGGTGCACGATCGCCGCGTAGCCCGCCACGATCTGCATGTTGTGCTCCACGAGGCACACGACCGCGCCCGCCGCCGCCAGTTCGCGCGCGATGCCGAGGACCGGCCCGACCTCCTCGGCGCTGAGCCCCGCCGCGGGCTCGTCCAGCAGCACGGCGCTCGCGGAGCGGCCGTACAGCCGGGCCAGGGACAGCGCCTTGCGCTGGCCGAAGGCCAGTTCGCCGGGCACCCGGTCAGCCAGCTTCTCCAGTCTCGCCTGGGCTAGCGCGTTCTGGATCCTTTCTTTGTCGCCCCCGAGTGCCACCCGCAGGTTGTCCCTGACCGTGAGCTGCTCGAACAGTTCCAGGTTCTGGAAGCTCCTGGTCAGCCCGGCCCGGTAGCGCCGCCACGAGGGCATCCCGGTGAGGTCGCGGCCGTCCAGCAGGATCTGCCCGCTGTCCGGCCTGACCGAGCCGGTGATGACGTTGAGCAGGGTGGACTTGCCGCAGCCGTTCGGGCCGATCAGGCCGGTGATCTCACCGCCCCGCATGGCGATGCTGATGCCGCGGTGGACCTGGTTGCCTCCGAAGGAGGTCCGCAGGTCACGGCACTCGAGGGTGGAGGTCAACGCCCTACCTCGTATCGGCTGGCGGCGCTGCCCGCCACCAGGTTGCCGTTGCGGAAGACGGCCTCGATGCTGTCCGGCGACCTGATCACGGTGATGTCCGAGGACGGGTCGCCATCAACCACCAGCAGGTCGGCGGCCTTGCCCGGCTGCAGCGAGCCGGTCTCGTCCGCCCAGCCGACGCAGCGCGCCGACCCGAGCGTCCCGGTCTGCAGCGCCTCCATCGGCGTGAATCCGGCCTCGACCAGCAGTTCCAGCTCCAGGCTGAAGTCCAGGCCGTAGCCGCCGGCGTCCGAGCCCATCGCGACCGGGACCCCGGCCTCGCGCGCCTTGCGCAGGCCCGCGCGGTGCGGCTGCGCGATCTCGGCCGCCCTGGTGCGGCGGGACTCGTCGCCGAGCGTCTCGTGCCAGCGGTAGACCGCCAGCGTGGGCACCAGCCAGGTGCCGCGCTCCGCCATCGCCTCGATGCACCGGTCGTCGAGCAGCGCACCGTGCTCGATGGAGTCCACGCCCGCCTCGATCGCCATCAGCAGCCCGGGGCCGCCGATCGCGTGGCACGCCACCCGCACCCCGGCGGTGTGCGCCTCGTCGACCACGGCCCGCACCTCCTCGGGGCTGAAGAGCTGGCGCCGCGGATGCACCCGCGGCGAGCTCACCCCGCCGCTGGTGGCGATCTTCACGAAGTCGGCGCCGGCGCGGATGACCTCACGCACCTTGGCGCGGACCGCGTCCGGGCCGTCGGCGACCGGCGACGGAATGCTGGCCAGCGTCGGGGAGGAGATGCCCTGCGCGGTGACCGGGTCGATCAGCCCGTCGGTGGGCGAGATGATCGTCACGCTGGTGGCGATGCGCGGGCCGTCGATCAGCCCCTCCGCCACGGCGTCGCGCAGCCCGGCGTCGAGGCCGCCGCAGTCGCGGACCCCGGTGCAGCCGGCGCCCAGCACCTGCCGCATCGACGCGGCCGTGCGCGCCACCAGGTAGGGGACGGTCCTGGCGCGGTTCTCCAGCAGGTTCTGCCCCCACTGGGCCAGGTGGATGTGCGCGTCGATCAGGCCGGGCAGCACGGTCTTGCCGGTGGCGTCGATGCGGACGACGTCGTCACCGAACGCGTCGCCGTCGCCGTCGCCGACCGCTGTGATGCGGCCGTCCTCGACCAGGACCGACGTGCCGGTCAGCGGGGATGGGCTCAGCCCGTCGATCACGCGGGCGTTGATAAGGGCGAATCTCGTCATTGGCTCCTGTCCTGACCTGAGAGTGCGGTTACGCGGCGCAGCAGAAGAACGGCGGGTGAGGCACCGCCCAGCTCCCGGTCCCGGCCGGGAACCAGCCCGTTGGGCATGACCAGCAGCATGAGCACCAGGACGCCGAACGCCAGGGCGGTGTTCCAGCTTCCGGGGATCCACAGGTCGGGGACCGTGGACAGGATCCCGAGCGCGAGCCCGCCGACCGCCGCGCTCCATATCGACCCGGCGCCGCCGACCGCCATGGCGATGTACACCGACACGGTCCACGACAGTCCGCCCTCGGGCGCGACCGGGACCGTGAGCGAGCTCAGCACGGCCGCGATGCCGGCGAGCAGCGAGCCGATCACGAAAATGACCGGCGCATACCGGCGGTAGCTGATCCCCAGGTCGGCGGCCAGCCGCTTGTTCCGCTCCAGCGCCCGGAGTAGCAGCCCGGTCCTGGTGCGGCGGCGGTACCAGGCCAGCGCGCCGATCGTGACCAGCGCGATGGCCGTGGCGACGCAGTCGGCGACGCGCACCGTCACCGAGCCGAAGCGCAGCGCCCCGCTGGCGAGCTCCCCGGGCCACGAGACGCTGAGCGCGGTGCTGCCGAACGCGAGCGTCATCGCGTTCTCCGCGATGATCAGCACGCCGAACGAGGCGATGACGAAGCCCAGGCCTGGAACGCCGCGGCGTTCCAGCGGCCGGTAGACGCCCTCGTAGACCAGCCAGCCCGCGGCGCCCGACACCACCAGTGAGGCCGGGACGGTGACGCCGAGCGCCGCGGTGCTGGAGAAGATGAGCAGCACGTAGGAGGCGAGCACGAACACCGCGCCGTGCGCGAAGTGCAGGATGCCGGTGAAGCGGACGATGAGCGCCAGCCCCACCGCGCCGACCGCATACACGGCGCCAAGGCCGATGCCGATCGACAGCAGCGACAGGAACTCGCCGGGCATCCCGTGCTCTCCCCTCTGCGTGCGCGGTTGCTAGCTGCCGACGTTCTGGACGACCTTGGACTCGCCCGAGCCGGTCAGTTCGTAGATGGCGAGCTGGACATTCGTCGTCATGCCGTCGGCGGAGATGTTCGCGGTCCCGCCGATCACCGTGGCCGGCGAGATCGCGTGCAGCTCGGACTGGATGCTCTTGCTGTTCACGGACTTGTGCGCCTGCTGCAGCGCATGCACCGCCTCGCCGATCAAGATCATCGAGTTGGCGTAGTTGACGATGTAGGACGTGGGCTGCACGCTCGGGTCGATCTTGGCCCAGGCCTTGGAGAAGTCCTTCGTCGCCCAGTTGTCCGCGTTCATGTTGATCACCTGGTCGACGAGCAGCGAGCCGGCGACGCCGGGCAGCGTCATCACCTGCGGGACGTGCAGCGCGTTGAAGCCGAGGAACGTCTGGTTCAGTCCCGCGCTGCGGAACTGCTTGTAGATCGGCGCGTACTGCACCACGCCCACGCTGTCGGCGAGGTAGATGGCGTCGGGGTGATGCGGCGCGATCAGGGCCGCCTGCGCGGAGAAGTTGGTCAGGTCAGGGGAGACGCTCAGGTCGGCCACCACCGTGCCGCCGGCCGCCGCGACGGCGCTCTTGACCTGCGAGTCGAGCGTCTGGCCCAGTTCGTCGGTGGTGTGGATGATCGCGATCCGCTTCAGGCCCTTGGTGTTGACCGCGTACGGGATCAGGGGCCCCACCTGCTGGTTCGCCAGCGGGGCCAGGTTGATGATCGCCCCGGAGGAGTCCGCGAGCTTGGGGTCGGCGGCGCTGCCGTTGATCAGCGGGATCCCGTACCGCTTGGCGATCGGCATCGCAGCCAGCCCCGGCGCGGTACCCGAGCTGAGCACCACCTCGGCGTTGTCCACGGAGGCCAGCGCGGTCATCGCGGTAGTCGCGCCCTGGGCGGTGTTCTGGCTGTCCTCCTGGACCGTCTTCAGCGTGACCGACGTCCCGTACTTGTCCTTGACGACGTCCATGCCCGCCTCGACGGCCTTGTTGAACAGCGCGCCGTACGACGCAGCCGGGCCGCTGTAGGGGAACAGGAGCCCGACCGTCACCGGCGAGCTCGAAGTGGTGCCATTGCCGGAGCCGCTGCCCGAGCCGCTGCCCGACGAGCACCCGGCCGCCGCGGCTATCACTGCCATCGCGGCGAGCGCTCCTCCGGCGCGCAGCATCGTGGTGTGTCTCCCTGAACGTCGTCGCATGGTCCCTCCAGCGCGATGGCGGCCGTCCACCTGCGGACGAGCGATTCACGCGACTATATATTTAAAGTATATTTGAAGCAACTGTCGTAACATGAGACCCCAAACACATGATCATTACCTACAGGTTACATGTCCCCTACGGGCCATCCTGCAGGTAACTGGCTGGCCTGGCCGTGACGTCGGCGCAGGTCGCCAGGCGGTCCGCCCCCGGCAAGTCGTGTGTCAATGGACATTAGGAACTGCCCGGTGACGGCCATGAGTTCTGCCCGCTGATGGCCACCAGATCTGCCCGGTGGTGGCCATCAGACGGGCCACGGGTGGGTTAGGTCAGGGGGATCACTCCTTCCCCGGCGATCGCCTGGGTGAGCCGGATGCTGTCGCCGCTGGTCTGGCAGACGTGGGCGTGGTGCATCAGC
>JASHQP010000794.1 GCA_030039095.1 Streptosporangiaceae bacterium | reverse complement strand
GCCGCGCTGGAGGTCGACCCCGCCAAGTGCGCCCGCCTGGCGCTCGCGCTGCCCGGCTGCGTCGTGCACCAGGGAGACGCGACCTCGCTGGCCGACGCCCGCGGCGCGGTCGAGGCGGCGCGCGCCTCGCTCGGCGGGCTCGACGTGCTGGTCAGCTGCGTGGGGATCTTCGACTTCTACCAAGGGCTCGCGGAGCTCGACCCGGGCGACCTCGACGACGCGTTCGAGGAGATGTTCCGGGTCAACGTCAAGAGCCAGCTCGTGCTCGTCACGGCCGCGCTGGACGAGCTGCGCCGGTCGTCCGGGTCGGTGGTGCTGACCGTGTCGACGTCCGGCTTCTACCCGGGCCGCGGCGGCATCCTGTACGTGTCATCGAAGTTCGCCGTCCGCGGCTGCGTGATCGCGCTCGCGCACGAGCTGGCGCCGCAGATACGGGTGAACGGGGTCGCCCCGGGCGGAACCCTCGGCACCGACCTGGCCGGCCCGGTCAGCCTGGGTCAGGCGCAGCGCCGGCTGGACATGGGGCCGGAACGGGAAGCGGACCTGCGAAGCCGCACCCCGTTGCGGGTCGCGCTGACGGCTGAAGACCACGCGGGCAGCTACGTGTTCCTGGCGTCGGACCGGGCCCGCGGCATCACCGGCACGATCGTGCACTCCGACGGGGGCATCGGGATCCGGTAGCGCCGGACCGGGGGCGCCAGCGGCGGCCGGGTCTGTCAGGGCTCGCCGGCCGGCACCGGAAGCGCGGCGTAGCCCGGGAGGATGTCCTCGGCCTCCAGGCGCATCAGGTCGTCGCGGCCCCAGTGGCGATGCTGGTCGTCGGCGAGCCGGTGGGCGTGCCGCAGCCGGGCCCGCTCCAGCTCGTTGCGGACGCTGCGGGCGTTCGCGAACAGCGGCTGGTGCATCCGGCCCGTGAGGTATTCGCGGAACGCGGCTTCTGCCTCGCCCGAGAGGTAGTAGCTGGCCCGTTCCAGCATCAGCCGCCCGATGGCAACCAGCTCTTCCAGGTCGTAGTCCGCGAAGTCGAGATGGTGCGCGACGCGGGATCTCAGGCCGGGGTTGGACTGGAAGAAGACGTCCATCCGGTCCTTGTAGCCCGCGAGGATCACGATGAACTTGTCCCGGTCGTTCTCCATCACCTGCAGCAGGATCTCGATGGCCTCCTGCCCGAAATCCTTGGTGTTGTCGGGCTGGTAGAGCGCGGAGGCCTCGTCGATGAACAGCACCCCGCCCATCGCGCGGTCGAGCACCCGCCTGGTCTTCGGCGCGGTCTGGCCCACGTACTCACCGACGAGGTCATCGCGCATCGCGTGCACGAGCTGCCCCTGGTCCAGATAGCCGAGCTGGTGCAGCAGGTCGGCCATGAGCAGCCCAACCGTCGTCTTGCCGGTGCCCGGGGCCCCCGTGAAGCACATGTGCAGGTTGGGCCGGGGCGCCATCAGGCCGAACCGCTGCCGGACCCGGTCGACGAGGAGCAGCGACCCGATTTCCTCCACCTGCTTCTTCACGGGCACCAGGCCGACCAGTTCGCGGTCGAGCGCGGCGAACACGTCGTCGATGGCCGCCGCCTTGCGCTCGGCGGCGAAGGTGACCATGGAGTCCGGGGGCAGGTCGGTGCGCCGCCGCGCGGCCCTGCCGCTCCTGCTGGTCTCGGCGCCCGGCGGCCGGCGGATCGTGGGCAGCTTGCCCAGCCCCTCCTGAGCCGGCGCGGCCGTCGGGATCACGCGCACCGGCGGCGGGACGGCATTCAGCTGCACCGCCTGGCCGGGCCGGCCCGACCGGTCGACCTTCTCCGCGCCCTTGCCGGAAACCCCGTGCAGCAGGAGGTACATCGCCCCCGTCGCGAGCGCCCCGGCGACGACGATTGCACCGATCGCAAAGATCACCCCGCCACGGCCCCCTTCACGATTGGCCTGCCTATCAGGCCATCCTGACAGGACACCGGGCCGTCAGCCAAACGTGCGGGCGATCGCGGCGGCGAATTCCGCTTGCCTGGGTCGGCGAGAATGAGCCCGTGACCGAGCCCGCGCCCACCCCCGTGCTGTCCAGCGGCGAGAAGCAGGCCGCCGAGGCCGTGCTGGCCCGCTCGTGGGGGGAGCGGGCCGAAGTCCGGTCTGCGGAGAGGATCTGGGACCGGGAGAACGTGGTCCGGCTGGAACTCACCGGCGGCCGCTCGGCGGTGCTGAAGCGCCGGACGCACCCGGAGGGCGATGCCCGTGGCCGGAGCTTTGAGCGCGAGCTTGCCGCGCTCGGCCTGCTGAACGGCATGCCCGCGCCCGTTGCGCCCCGTCTGCTGGGCGCCGACGCCGCGGCTGGCATCCTGCTCATGGAGGACCTCGGCAAGGATGTCTCGCTGGCCGATTCGCTGCTGACCGGCGGGCAGGAGCGCGCCGAGGCCGACCTGATCGCCTACGCGCGGGCTCTGGCATCGATGCACGCCTGGACCATGCAACGGGCCAGCGAGCCCGCCGGCCGGGCCGTGCAGGAACCGGCGTGGCTCACGGTCATCGCGAACGGCAGGGAGCCGTTCCTGGCGGCGGCCGCCCGCATGGGCCTGCCCATCGACGGCGCCGCGGGCGAGATAGACCAGCTCACCGTCACGCTGCGGGGGGCCGGGGACCTCGGCCTGGTCCACGGCGACCCCTGTCCGGACAACGTGCTTCTGGCCGGCGGAGCCTGCCGGATCGTTGACTTCGAGGCCGCGGGCTGGGGCGCCGTCGTCCTCGACGCCGGTTACCTGCTCGCACCGTTCCCGAGCTGCTGGTGCTTTGCCGGCCTGCCGGCCGAGGTGGCCGCCCCGGCCGTCGGTGCCTACCGGGAGACCCTCGCCGCGGCCGGGATCGGCCTGGGCACGGACTGGGACACGTGCGTGGCGGCTGCCCTGGCCGGCTGGATCGTCGCGAGGGGGCGCGGGATCGCCCGGCTGCTCGATGTGGATGAAGGGTGGGGCACGACGACGATGCGGCCCCGGCTGCTGGCCTGGCTGCGCAGTTTCCTCGGCCAGGCCGGAGCCGAGGCGGTCCTGCCCAGGCTGCGAAGCCTTTTCGCAGAGATGCACGATCAGCTTTCGTCACGCTGGCCGGAGGTTCGCGTGCCCGAGTACCCGCCGCTGGCCCGGCCCGGCGCGCAGGTGCTCCCGGTGCCCGGCTGGTGGCCGCCGCGCGACGGGCAGGAGGTGGATCCGTGACCGGCGACCGGGAAGAGCGAAACCGGGTACTCGGCTTCCCGGTGGACCGTCACCCGAACACCCGGCCGCCCAGGCAGCCGCGGGAGCCGCAGCAGGCCGCGCAGCCGCAGCGCCGTACGCGGGCCGAAGAAGAACCGCAGCGGGTCCTCGGCATTCCCGCTGACTGGCTCGACGAGATCGCCGGCGAGGTGCTGCGCCCCCTGCTGCGCCGCATCCGGGGGCTGGGGCGAAAGTGAGGCAGCCCGCCGGTCAGAACACCACGAGTTCCTCGGGCACGGCGCCGGTCAGCTCGTATTCGGCCGGCTCGGCCGGCCGCCCGGCGAACAGCCGCATCAGCGTGGCGCGATCGGTGGCTTCGTGAACGTGCACTGGTTCACGTTCTCCTGAGCACCCAGCCCGTGCTGCGCTCGGCCGCTCATCAGGCGCTCGGCCGCCGATCCGGTAGCTGAGTGGCAGATGGAGCTGCTCAGCTACCGGATGAGCACCGGCAGCCGGTCAGACGGTGGTTGCTGCTCCCGCGGTGACCAGGTTGCCGGACCAGCAGCGCACGATGTCCCGCATCGAGAGCAGCCCGACGACCTCGTGACCCTCGACGACGACGAGGTGACGGAAGTTACCGCGGACCATGGCGTCCGCCGCGTGGTCGAGCGTCCACTCTGGCCCTGCGAAGACCACGTCGCTCGTGCGGTGATCGGCCACGAGCTCGGTATCCGGGTTCTGCCCGGCTCCGACCGAGTCGAGGACGTCACGTTCGGTGAGAATGCCGATGCCGGCATGCTCGGAATCGGTCACGACCGCTGCCCCCACGCGCCGCGCTGACATCTGGCGTGCTGCCTCGCGCAGGGTGTGCGCGGGGCCGAGGGTGAGCACAACGTCGGTCATTCCGTCGCGTACGTTCATGAATCGCTCGCTCCCTCCTGCTTGTGCGTTTGTGACAGGCATCTGCCCAGCATCGGCGATCCCGCCCGCCCGGGGCAAGACCCGTAGGGGCTGTCAGTCCCCCCGTAGGGGGAGCCGGTCCCCGTGGGGGATATCGGCCCGGGCGCTCCCGGCGTTAGCTCTCCTTCAGAAGATCGAGAACCTCGGCGTGGAGCCGGCCGTTCGTGCAGACAACACTGCCGCCATCGGGCGTGGGCTTCCCGGTCAGGTCGGTGAACGTGCCGCCCGCTTCCTCGACGATGACCTGCAGCGCGGCGAGGTCCCAGAGTGAGACCGAAGGCTCGGCGGAAACGTCGACCGCGCCTTCGGCGACCAGCATGTGCGACCAGAAGTCGCCGAACGCGCGGGTGCGCCAGACGGAGCGGGCCAGGCTGAGGAACCCGTCCATCCGGTTGTCCCAGCCGGACAGGCCGGCGTAGGAGAACGATGCGTCCCCGAGGCTGGCCACGTCGGACACCCGGCACCGCGATGCCTTGGTCAGGCTGCGGCCGGTCCAGGCGCCGCCGTCCCTGGCCGCCCACCACCGGCGGCCAAGCGCCGGCGCCGAGACCACCCCCACGGTCACCTCGCCGTTGACGGTGAGCCCGATCAGCGTTGCCCAGACTGGCACACCGCGGACGAAGTTCTTGGTCCCGTCGATCGGGTCGAGCACCCAGCACCGGTTCCCGACGCCGGTCAGGCCGGTCTCCTCGCCGAGCACGGCGTCGCGCGGGCGGGCTCGCTTCAGCACGTTCCGCAGCGAGTCCTCGGCCGCGAGGTCGGCGTCGGTGACCGGGGTCAGGTCGGGCTTGGACTCGACCCGCAGGTCCATCGCCCGGAACCGGCGCATGGTGATGTCGTCCGCCGCGTCGGCCAGGACGTGGGCGAAGCGCAGGTCGTCGTCAAATCCCGCCATCGCGGGCAACGGTACCGCCTAGGCACCTGCCAGGGCCACGGCCGGGCCGGCGCATCCCGGCGGCGTTTTCCTGGCAAGGGCACTGCCCAGGCACCCGGCGGGGTCACGCCCGGGTCCTGACACGTTCCGGGGCGGCCGTAGCGTGTGCGGCATGGACTACACGCATCTCGGGCGCAGTGGCGTCTCGGTCAGCCGGATCTGCCTGGGCACCATGAACTTTGGCTCGTTCACCGACGTCGCCGACTCGCACCAGATCATGGGTCGCGCGCTCGACGAGGGCATCAACTTCTTCGACACCGCCAACACGTATGGCCGGCCCCGCGCCGAGGGCGTCACCGAGCAGATCATCGGGGAATGGCTCGCCGCCGGCGCCGGGCGGCGGGACAAGATCGTCCTGGCCACGAAGCTGTACGGCGGCAAGGGGGAGTGGCCCAACGACAGCCTCCTGTCCGCCGTGAACATCCGCAAGTCATGCGATGACTCGCTGCGGCGGCTGAGGACCGACCACATCGACCTGTACCAGATGCACCACGTGGACCGGGCCACGCCGTGGGAGGAGATCTGGGAGGCCATGACGGTCCTGCGAGAGCAGGGAAAGGTCATCTACGTCGGGTCGTCCAACTTCGCGGGCTGGCACATCGCCCAGGCGCAGGAGGCGGCCCGCCGCCACGGGTCGTTCGGCCTGGTCAGCGAGCAGTCGCTGTACAACCTGGCGGCGCGCACGGTCGAGCTCGAGGTGCTGCCGGCCTGCCGGGGATACGGCCTCGGCGTGCTGCCGTGGAGCCCGCTGCACGGCGGCCTGCTGGCCGGGATACTGCGCAAGCAGGGCGGCTCGGGCCGCAGCGGCGGCGGCCGCGCGGCCGAGACCCTGGCCGGCCTGCGCCCCCAGGTCGAGGCGTACGAGGCGTTCTGCGACGAGATCGGCGAGGACCCGGCTCTGGTCGGGCTGGCCTGGCTGCTGCACCAGCCCGCGGTCACGGCGCCGATCGTGGGGCCGAGCAGCCTCGGCCAGTTCGAGGGAGCGCTGCACGCGCTGGAGATCAAACTTGACGACGCGGCGCTGGACCGGCTCGACAAGATCTTCCCCGGCCCTGGCGGCGCCGCGCCGGAGGCGTACGCGTGGTGAGGGCGCGCCGCGCCGGAGGCGTACGCGTGTGGTGACGGCGCGCCGCGCCGTTCAGCCGTCGTCGCGGCCGTCGCGGCTGCGCAGCAGGCGCCGCAGCGAGTCGAGCCGCGCGGCCAGCGCGCCGGTGGCGTCGTGCTCGCCGGCCCAGGCGTCCAGGGCGCAGTCGTCGCCGAGGTGTGAGCAGTTCGGCGGGCAATTCGCGATCCCGTCCGCCAGGTCAGGAAATGCCTGCGCGACCCGGTCCGGCGAGATGTGGCCGAGGCCGAAGCTGCGCAGGCCCGGCGTGTCGATGATCCAGCCGCCGCCGGGAAGCGGCAGCGCGACGACCGAGGACGAGGTGTGGCGGCCGCGGCCGGTGACCGGGCTCACCGTGCCTACCGCCCGCCCGGCGTCCGGGAGCAAGGCGTTGACCAGGGTCGACTTGCCTACCCCGGAATGGCCGACGAGGACGCTGATCCGGCTGGCCAGCAGCGCCCGCAGCGCGCTGGCCACGGCCTCGGTCAGCGGCCGGCCGCTGACGATGTAGCGGATGCCGAGCGGGGCGTAAACCGCGAGCAGGTCGTCGGGAGCTGCCAGGTCCGCCTTGGTCAGGATCAGCAGCGGGTCGAGCCCGGCATCGTAGGCCGCGACGAGGAAGCGGTCGATCAGCCGGGGCCGCGGCGGCGGGTTCGCGAGCGCGGTGACGATCCCCAGTTGCTCGGCGTTGGCCACGATGACGCGTTCCACCGGGTCGCTGTCGTCGGCCGAGCGCCGCAGCACCGAGGCGCGGGGCGCGACACCGACGATGCGGGCCAGCGTTCCCGGGTCGCCGGAGACATCGCCGGCCAGCCTCACCCGGTCCCCGACCACCACGCTGCCGCGGACGAGTTCGCGGGCCTTCATGGCGGTGACCTGCACCTCGACGGCGTCGTCGCCGGTCAGGACGCAGGTGTACCTGCCGCGGTCCACCGCCGTCACGAACGCGTCGGCCGCGTCCTCGTGGGCTGGCCTGCGCCGGGTGCGCGGCCGGGAGCCCCTGCCGGGCCGCACCCGCACGTCGTCCTCGTCGAGGTCAGCGCGCCTGCCCGGCCTGGTCAGGGTGACCGCTCCGAGATGGCGGACCACACGGCGGTGAAGGCCGGGAACGTCTTGCCGACCGTCGCGGCGTTGCTGACCAGCAGGCCGCCCGGCAGGGCCAGGCCGAGCACCGCCGCGGCCATGACCAGGCGGTGGTCGTCATGGCTGGAGAAGACCACGCCATCTGCCCGCAGCGGGCGGGGCCGGATCTCCAGGCCGTCGCCGTGGCCGGTGACGTCACCGCCGAGCGCGCCGATCTCGGCGGCCAGAGCGCCCAGCCGGTCGCTCTCGTGCGATCGCATGTGCCCGATGCCCGTGAACACCGAGGGCGCGTCGGCCAGCGCGGCCAGCGCGGTGAGCACCGGAACGATCTCGCTGACGTCGCGCAGATCCGCCGTGAGGCCGTGGATCGTCCCGGACCCGGTGACCCGCATCCCGTCGGCGGTCAGCGAGCAGTCGGCGCCCATCTGGGTAAGGAAGCCCAGAATCTGGTCTGCGGCCTGCAGGCTCCGTTGTGGCCATCCCGGTATCGTGACGGACCCGCCCGTCACCAGCGCGGCGGCGAGGAACGGCGCGGCGTTGGAGAGGTCGGGCTCGACGGTCACCGTGCCCGGCCGCAGCTCGCCAGGGCGAACTCGCCAGCGATCGGGGACGGACGTCCCCCGCTCGGCGGCCCACGTCTCCACGTGCGCCCCGGCGTCGCTGAGCATCCGCACCGTCATCGCGATGTGCGGGGCGGAGGGAACCCTCGGGCCATCGTGGTGCACCTCGGCGCCCTTGTCATAGCGGGGCGCCGCCAGCAGCAGCCCGGAGACAAGCTGCGAGGAGCCGGAGGCATCCAGCGTGACCGTGCCACCGCTGATCCCGCCGCTGCCCCGGACGATGAACGGCGCGCTGCCCCGCCCGCCGTCGTTGATCACCGCACCGAGCTCGCGGAGCGCTGCGAGCAGCGGGCCGATCGGCCGCTGCGCTATCCGGGCATCGCCGGTGAACTCGACGCTGCCCCGGGTCAGCGCCGCCACCGGCGGAACGAAGCGCATCACGGTCCCCGCGTTGCCAACGTCCACGACGGCTGCGCCGTCCGTGAGGCCGGGCGTCACTCGCCAGACCGTGGGCTCGCTGCCTCCTGTGGCGACGCGGTCGCGGGCCGCGTCATCCTCATCGATCACGGTGCCGAGCGCGCGCAGTGCATCGGCCATCAGCAGCGTGTCCCTGGCCCGCAGGGGGTTTGTGACCACGGTGGGGCCGTCGGCGAGCGCCGCCAGGACCAGCGCGCGGTTGGTCACCGACTTCGACCCCGGTGGCCGCACATCGGCACGCACCGGCCCAGTTGCCGCGGGCGCACGCCAGTCCGGGGCGTCGTCGCGTTCCGGATCCGTATCACGGTGCATGGTGCCGAGCGTACTGGCCCTCGTTGTGTCTGCGCAGCGCCGCAGCCGGGCATTAGGCCCTGATCTGCATGCATGAGCGCCGTCAGGCTGGGAACTGGACCCTGATCATGAAACTGTTGGCCCGGCTGGGCCGATAAACCCCTCACAGAGGTTTGGCAAACCAGGATGTTGGCAATTAACTGGCACAATCTGTGCTCACCACCGCGGAGAGCACGACTGCGGGGGACCACCCCGCTGAACCCCTAGCGGTCAAGGTGAGGGCATGTGCGGCCGGTATGCGTCTGCGCGTAAGCGCATAGAGCTCCTCGAGGAGTTCCGCATCGAGCGCGACCGTGTCTCGCAGCCGCTCGAGCCCGATTACAACGTGGCGCCCACGAAGCGTGTCTACGCGGTGGTGACCCGTGACGCACCTCCCGACGCTGGGCAGTCCAGCCCGGCCGGCGTGGCGCGCGAGCTGCGTGTGGTCCGGTGGGGACTTGTGCCGTTCTGGGCGAAGGATCCCAAGATCGGCAGCCGCATGATCAACGCCAGGGCTGAGACCGTGGATTCCAAGCCCGCGTATCGGCACGCATTCAAGCGCCGCCGGTGCCTGCTGCCCGCGGATGGCTACTTCGAGTGGCAGCGGCCGGACGGCAGCAGCCAGGACGAGCCGGCCGGCCGGGGCCGGGCGGGCGGGGCTCAGAACAAGCAGCCGTTCTTCATCACCAGGGGCGATGGCGGGCCCCTCGCCTTCGCCGGCCTGTACGAGCTCTGGCGGGATGCGGCACTGCCCGAAGATCATGAGCGAGCGTGGCTCTGGACGGCCACGATCATCACCACGAGCGCCCCGGACGAGCTGGGCAAAATCCACGACAGGATGCCGATGGTGATCGAGCCGGACCGCTGGTCGGACTGGCTCGATCCGGCGAACAACGACGCGGCCGACCTGCGAGCGCTGCTGGCTCCCGCGGCCGTGAGCGGGCTGATCTCGTATCCCGTATCGACGGCCGTCAACGCGGTGCGCAACAACGGCCCACAGCTCATCGAGCGCGTCGAGTCAGGGCCCGGAGGCGCGGGCCTCGACCGGGGCGCATCCGGCGCCGGCTCCCCTAGATCCCGGAGTGCGGCGTCCCAAGGAGCCTCTGGCAGCGCTCCCGACAAGCTGCTGTAACGCCAGAGCCGAACACCCGGCCTGGCGGCAATGACGCCAATCGGCGCTGCTGGGCCTTATGCGGATAGGAGGTGGGTATCGGATGGATACCGCCACCGCTCGCAAGCGCCTGGAGGAGATCCAGGCGGAGCTCGAACGGTCCATCGCGGTGCTCAGGGGAGAGGCGGAGCAGGACGAGCGCGTCTCGGACTACCCGCAGGACCCGGCTGACGCCGGCGCCAATCTCTCCGAGTCGGAGCGCACCCAGGCCGTCCTCTTCGTTGCCCGGACGCAGCACTCCCAGGTTGTCGATGCCCTGCGCCGGATCGAGATCGGCACGTACGGGACCTGTGTCGACTGCGGATCCGGGGTTCCTGAAGGCCGGCTCGAGGCGAAGCCAGAGGCCGCCCGCTGTGTCTCGTGCCAGGGGAAATGGGCGCGGCTGCGGAGGTGAGGCGCCTGGTGGAATGAAGCCGCGACAGGGCGTGTTGCAACGCGTGTGTCGCCAGTAACCTGCCCGCCGCGTGACCAGGCGCCGAATGTGGACGGCGCCTCGACGGTGATGGCGCGCGAGTTCGGCGGGCCTGACGTTGTATCCTCCGGCCGAGACAATTGGCAAGGCGGAAGGTGGCCAGGCGGTCGCTTCCAGCCAGCAATCGCGGAGGAGGTGAGTCCGGTCCCAGAGACACTCGAGCAGCGCAGCGAACGCTTTGAGCACGATGTCATGCCGTACCTGGATCAGCTGTACGCGGCAGGAATGCGGATGACCCGGAACCCCGCCGACGCGGAGGACCTGGTCCAGGAAACCTTCGCCAAGGCGTACGCGTCGTTCCACCAGTTCCAGGAGGGGACGAACCTCAAGGCCTGGCTGTTCCGGATTCTCACCAATACGTTCATCAACACCTACCGCAAGCGGCAGCGTGAGCCGCAGCGCGCTGGCAACGAGGAGATCGAGGACTGGCAGCTCGCCAGGGCCGCGTCGCACAGCTCGGCTGGGCTGAAGTCCGCCGAGGCCGAGGCGCTCGAGCGGCTTCCGGACTCTGACGTCAAGGAGGCGCTGCAGGCTCTGCCGGAGGAGTTCCGCATCGCGGTCTACCTGGCCGACGTGGAAGGCTTTGCCTACAAAGAGATCGCCGACATCATGGGGACCCCGATCGGGACCGTGATGTCACGCCTGCATCGCGGGCGCCGGCAGCTCAGGGACATGCTTCAGGAGTACGCGGCCAAAGAGGGAATGGTCAGGGCGGCATCGACCGCCCCGGCCAAGGCGTCGTCATCGGGCGACGAGCCCGGGAAGGACGCGGAATGAGCTGCGGGAAGCCGCACGAGGTGCCGTGTAGCGAGGTGCTGGCGCGCGTGTATTCGTACCTCGACGGCGAGATCGAGGACAAGAGCATCGCGCAGATCCAGCAGCACCTCGACGAGTGCGGGCCGTGCCTGCGTGAGTATGGGCTGGAAGAGGCCGTGAAGCGGCTGGTGCAGAAGTGCTGCGGCTCCGAGCCCACGCCGACCGGGCTGCGCAGCAAGGTAATGGTCCGGATCCGGACCATCAGGGCCGAGCTCGAGGTCTCCGAGTTCCGGGTCGACTGAGCCCACGGCGCGTTTGCTGACTTTCACTGCCGTTCGTGTCTAGAGCGCCCGCCCACTTGATTACGCATTGCATTCTGCCGTGTACATGTTGTGCACATTGTTGCTGAGGTCTTCGCGGAAGCGTTCGAGCGCGTTACTCTGAGTGGCGGCGTCCGGCTAAGCGCATTTCGCTAGTAGCAATTTGCGGATAATCTGCGCTTCGCCGGAGTGCCAGCGTGTCGATGGCGTTTCCCGAGGTCGACGGCGAGGGGGGCATGGGCAGGGTCTCGCGTGCTGCGTGGGTCTACATCGCGGCGGTCGTGGTGGCGGCCGCCTCCGTTGTCGCGCCCAGGCTCTCCGGACCGCCGATGGGCACCGGCTGGTGGCTGTCCCTCGGCGTACTCATGCTGCTGTTCCTGATCTGCGATTCGGCGCCGACACAACTCGCGGCACGCCAGTCGGCCTGGTCACCGAGTTCGTCGGCCACGCTGGCCGCCGTGGTGCTGCTCGGCCCTGTGGGAGCGGCCCTGGTCGGAGCCGTTTCAGTGCTCAGCCTGCGGCGCAAGCTGCAGCTGGCCGAGCGGGTATTCAACGGCGGGATGAGCGCCGTGTCCGGATTCGCGGCCGGGCAGACGTTCGTCGCGCTCGGCGGCCACATCGGGCTGCCCCGGCCGGGTGACTTCTCGGCGATCGTCTGGCCATTCGCGGCTGCTGCCGCCGCGCACGTGATCGTCAACCTCGGCCTGATGTGGGGCGTGCTCCAGCTGACCCGAAGCGACGGGCAGCGGCGAATCCAGCTGGAGTCCAGCGTGCCGCTGCTGCTGGCGTCCGACCTGGGCTACGCGGCTCTCGGGCTGGTGATCGCGGCGCTGTGGACCGTGATGGGGCCGTTCGCCGCGGCGCTGGTGCTCGTTCCGCTGTTCGTGGCCCGCTGGGCCATGGGGCAGTTCGCCGAGCAGCGGCGCGCGTACGGGGCCACCATGGAGGCCCTCTGCCAGGCGGTCGAGACCAAGGACTACTACACGCGCGGCCACAGCGAGCGTGTGTCCCGGGGGTCCGGCATGATCGCCCGCCAGATCGGGATGCACGCCGACCGCACCGAGGCCATCATGTTCGCGGGGATGCTGCACGACGTCGGCAAGCTCGGGGTGCCGACCAAGGTGCTGCAGAAGACCGGGCCATTGACCGAGGAGGAGTTCGCCGCCATCCAGCTGCATCCGCTGCGTGGCCTGGAGATCGTGCGCGAGATCGGCTTCCTCAACGAGGCCCTGGCTGGGATCATGCACCACCACGAGAAGATCGACGGCACCGGTTACCCGATGGGGTTCGCCGGTGACGAGATTCCGGAGTTCGCACGCGTCATCGCCGTGGCCGATGCGTTCGACTCGATGACCTCGACCCGCTCCTACCGCGAGGCGCGCCGGATGAGCGAGGCGATCGAGGAACTGCGCAAGGGCGCTGGCAGCCAGTTCGATCCGGTCATGGTCGAGGCCTTCATCGCCGCGCTGCACCGGGAAGGCTGGAGGCTTCCCGAGCGAGCAGCCGCCCCGGCCGACCGGCAGACCGTTACCGCACAGGACCACGACGACCCGACGGCGCCGCTGCGGGTCATCGAGAGCCTGTAGAGCGTAGGAGGAGCCGGTGGCGATACGGCAGGCCGACGACCGGCTGCCCTCGTGGCAGGCCATGGACTCGGGCCGGCTGCTGCTCCTCGCCGCCGTGGGGATGATGGTCGTCGCGGCCGTCGCGCACACCGCGGCGGCGCGGGTGACGGAGCCGCAGACGGCCATCGCGTTCGGCTCGGTCATCGCCGTCGGGGAACTGCTGAGGCTCCGCCAGCCCGGTGGCAGGGAGGCGGCGCCGATCGCTACGGCGGCGGCCCTCGCCTACGCGCTGCTGCTGCGGGTCGGCGCGCTGCCCGGCAGCCATCCCGTGCCGCACGTCGCCGCGCTGCAGGTGATCACCGTGACCGCGGTCGGCATGACGGTCGGCGCCCTGCCGCACATGGCGGCCGGCCGTCCGGCCGGACTGACCGGCATGGCCACCCGCCTGGTGGCAGTCGCGTGCGTCGCGTTCGCGTTCCGGCCCATCGCGGGCAGCGAGATCATCAGCGGCGCGGGTCACTGGTGGATCGCTTTCATAGTGATGTCCGTCCTTGTCATCATCGGCTGGCTGGCCGAGGCGATGATCGCGTCGCTGATCAGGGCGGACGACCTCGGGGCCCGGTTTTCCGTCGCGCTGTGGGACGAGATGCGGGTTCAGCTGCCGCTGGGCGCCGCCGTGGGTGTCTCGGCCACGATGATCACGTTCGCGGCCGAGGTCATGGGGCTCACGGGGCTCGCGGTCTTCATGGGCCCGCTGCTCGTCACCCAAGTCGCCTTCCGCAGATACGCGGGCATCAGCGCCACCTACCTTCAGACCGTGCGGGCTCTGGCGAGGGTCACCGAGGTGGGCGGCTACGTGGAGAGCGGGCACTCCCGGCGGGTCAGCAGGCTGGCCGTGGCCGTCGGCCGGGAGCTCGGGCTGGCCGAGGCGGACCTGCTCGACCTGGAGTACGCCGCGCTGATGCATGACATCGGGCAGCTGGCGCTGCCCGACCCGATACCAGGCGGAGCCACCGTCCTCGTCTCGGGCGAAGACCAGCGGCGCATCGCGGAGCTCGGCGCGGAGGTGATCAGGAAGGCCGGCGTCCTCGACCGGGTCGCCGAGCTCGTGCGGTGCCAGAGCTGGCCGAGCCGGGGGCACGATCCCGAGCCGCCGGTCGGCAGCAGGATCATCCGGGCAGCGAACGCGTTCGACGACCTCGTGGGCGGGTCTACCGACCGGGACCGGACCGCGGCGGCGCTGGAGCGGCTGCGCCTGGACACGGCGGCCGAGTACGACCCCGGCGTCATCGAGGCGCTCAGCGAGGTTGCCGGGAAGCGCCTGGCCAGCCGCCTGGAGTAGGCTGCGCGCGTGATCGAGTCCGTCCTGGTCGCCAACAGAGGCGAGATCGCGCGCCGGGTGATCCGGACCGCCAGGCGGATGGGGATCCGCGCGGTCGCGGTCTACTCCGAGGCCGACGCCGCGCTGCCGTACGTCAGCGAGGCCGACGAGGCGGTGCCGATCGGCCCGGCAGCGCCCGCGAGCAGCTACCTGGACGTCCGCGCCGTGCTTGGGGCGGCGCGGGCGGTCGGGGCAGCTGCGATCCACCCAGGCTATGGGTTCCTGTCCGAGAGCGCCGAGTTCGCCGCGGCGGTTGATGACGCGGGCCTGACCTGGATCGGCCCTCCGCCTGCGGCGATCGGGCAAATGGGCGACAAGATCAACGCCAGGAACCTCATGGAGCAGGCCGGTGTGCCCGTCGCCGCCGGCACGCCGGAGCCGGTCGCCGACGGGAGCGCCGCTGCCGCCGAGGCCGCGCGGATCGGCTACCCGGTGATGATCAAGGCGGCTGCCGGTGGCGGCGGCATCGGGATGAGCGCAGTCGGCAACGAGGCCGAACTGCGCGCGGGCTTCGAGACCGCCCGCACCCGGGCCGAGCGGTTCTTCGGCAACCCGTCGATCCTCCTGGAGCGGTACGTCGAGCAGGCGCGACACGTCGAGGTGCAGATTCTCGGCCTGGACGACGGCCGGGTGCTGGCCCTGGGCGAGCGGGACTGCTCGGTGCAGCGGCGGCATCAGAAGATCGCCGAGGAGACCCCGTCGCCGGGGGTCTCGCCGGAGCTCCGGGCCCGGATGCTCGCCGCGGCGGCCCGCGCGGGCGAAACCGTCGACTACCGGGGTGCGGGCACCGTCGAGTTCCTGGTGGACGCCGCGACCAAGGACTTCATGTTCCTCGAGATGAACACCCGGATCCAGGTGGAGCACCCGATCACCGAGATGGTCACCGGCATCGATCTTGTGGAGCAGCAGTTCCTGATCGCGGCGGGCGAGGACGTGAGCTTCGACCCTGCGTCGGTTCAGGCCGAGGGACACGCCGTGGAACTGCGCGTCTATGCCGAGGATCCGCGCCGCTTCCTGCCCAGCCCGGGGCTGATCACCGAGTGGACGGAGCCGTCCGGCCCCGGCGTCCGCGTGGACGCGGGCTACGAGGCCGGAAACGAGGTGACGCCCTTCTATGACCCGCTGCTCGCCAAGCTCTGCGTGCACGGGGCAAACCGGGACGAGGCGCTGCAGCGGGCCCGCGCCGCCGTGGCCGGCTTTCGCGTCAGCGGGCCAAAGACTAACCTGCCTTTTCACGCCGAACTTCTGGATAGCGACGAGTTCACCAGCGGCTGCTACGACACGTCCGTCGTTGCCCGGCTGCGGTCGTGATCGGCAGCGGCGCGAGAATGATGGTGGCGCTGCCACGGCTGCGATCGCCGGGGTGCTGACGCGAGGAGGCAGGGTTTGACCGAGGTCCGCGCGGAGATGGTCGCGAACGTGTGGCAGGTCGTGGCGTCCGAGGGTGATCAGGTGGCTGACGGCGACACGCTGGTCATCCTGGAGTCGATGAAGATGGAGATCCCGGTCCTTGCAGAGAGCGACGGCAAGCTCACCAAGCTCGCCGTGGCCGAGGGTGACGTGGTCCAGGAAGGCGACCTGATTGCCGTCATCGAATGAACCCGGCACCGTGGCCGGCCTGGCGGCTGGGCTGCGCGCCACCGTGCGCGCGTCCGTGACCGAGGCCGACACCGCCGAAGCGATGGGCAGCGGGAACGTGCCCGTGCTCGCTACCCCGCGGCTGCTCGCGCTCGCCGAGGCTGCCACCGTCGCCGCGGTAGGCCCTCACCTGGCCGCCGGGCTCACCACGGTCGGCACCGCGGCCAGCCTGGAGCACCGCGCGGCCAGCCCGCTGGGAGCCGTGGTCGTGGTGGAAGCCGAACTGACCGAGGTGGATGGCAGACGGCTGGTCTTCGACTTCATCGCCCGGGCGGACGACGTGGATGACGACGTGGTCGTGGGCGCGGGCACGGTCGAGCGCGTCGTTCTGGACCGGGCTCGCTTCCTGGCCCGATCGCGGTAGCCGACCCCTCTGGCGGCAAATGAGCGAATACGGCACATTTGCCACGCAGATCATGAAACGGCTGCCGGCTCCGCGGGCCGCTGGGCCGGTGTGTGGTTAGACACCGGTGGTGGACCTCGGGTAGGTGTTCTTGGGGTCCGTGGCGATGTTGACCAGGTAGGGGGCTCCGGAGTCGAATGCCCTGCGCAGGGCCGGGCCGATGTCGGCTGGCCGGGTGACCAGCTCGCCGGCTCCGCCGAGTGCGGCGACCACCTGGTCGTAACGGCACTGCGGCTGCAGGTCGGCGGCGACGTCGTAGCCGTACAGCGCCTGCATGGGATGCTTTTCCAGCCCCCAGATGCCGTTGTTGCCGCAGATCATGACCACCGGCAGCCCGTGCCTGACCAGTGTGTCGGCGTCCATCAGCGAGAACCCGGCCGCCCCGTCCCCGAGCAGCAGCACGACCTGCGCCGAGGGCCGGGCGATGCGGGCGGCGATGGCGTACCCGAGACCGGTGCCCAGGCACCCGTACGGCCCGGGATCCAGCCAGCCACCCGGCCGCCGGGGCTCGATGTACTTGCCCGCGTAGGAGACGAAGTCGCCGCCGTCCCCGATCACGACCGCGTCATCGTCGAGGATCCGGGTCAGCTCGCCGTAGATGCGCATGGGGTGGATGGGCTCCGCGTCGCTGGCCAGCAGCGGGGCGTCCGCGGCCGTGGCCTGCCTGCTGGCGGCCTGGAGACGGGGCAGCCAGCCGGTGTCCCCTCCGGTCTCCCAGGGCCACGCCGCGCCGCCCTGACCCCGGGTGGCGCACGCCACCCCGGCGAGCTGGGTGAAGAACGCGGTCAGGCTGCCCGCGGCCGACGCGGCCAGCTCGCGATGCCGCGCGATGTGCGACGGCGCGTCGGCGACGTGCACGACCTGAGCGGGCGGCGTCCCGTTCTTGCCGCCGTACTCGCCGTAGCCAAGCCGGAAGTCGAGCGGGGTTCCGGCCACGATGACCAGGTCCGCCTCGCCGAGCGCCGTCGACCTGGCACGCGAAACGAGCAGGTCGTGCCCGGCGGGAAGTATGCCGCGGCCCTGGCCGTTCGCGATCACCGGCAGCCGGAGCTCCTCGGCGGCGGTGCGGGCCGCCTCGTGGGCTCCGTCCAGCCACACGTCCGAGCCGAGCACCAGCACCGGGCGGCTTGCCCGGACGAGCAGGCCAGCGATCCGGTCGATCGCGGCCGGGTCGGGCTGGTCTGGCGGGCCGGTGGCGGC
>JASHQP010000793.1 GCA_030039095.1 Streptosporangiaceae bacterium | reverse complement strand
GTCGTTCGACGGGCCCCGCGGCCGGATCGAGGTCGCCTACGTGTGGCGGCGCGACGGCAGCATGGCGCTGCCCGGGCGCAGCGACGTTTCGGTCGCTTCGGCCGCGGCGGATCACGCGATGCTCGATGTCGCGGGCGTGCGCTACCGGTTTGACGTTGCGCGGGCCGGTGACGTTGTCTGGGTGGACTCCGGATACGGCAGCGTCACACTGACCCGCCTGCCCCGGCTGCCCGAGCCCGTGGCGGCCAGGGAGGCCGGGTCTCTGGTCGCGCCGATGCCGGGCAGCGTGGTGCGGGTCGAGGCGGCCGCTGGCGAACGGGTCAGCGCCGGCCAGCCGGTGCTCGTGCTCGAGGCGATGAAGATGGAGCACCAGATCGTGGCCCCGGCCGACGGTCTGGTGGCGGAGGTCCTGGTCGGCCCCGGCGATCAGGTGCAGGCAGGAGACGTGCTGGCCACGGTGACCGGGCAGGACGCGGCGGCGGAGACGGCCTCCTGAGCCGGCACGGCAGCTTATGAGGCGAGGGTGGTAGAGAGTGGAGCTGGTCAGCCGGGAAACGGACGGCGAGGTCACGACCGTCACGCTGGATTCGCCAGCCACGAGGAACGCCCTGTCCACCGCGCTGCTGACGCAACTGCGCGGCGCGCTGGCCAGCGCGCTGGACGATCCTGGCTGCAGGGTGGTGGTTCTCACCGGTGCCGATCCGGCGTTCTGCGCAGGCGCGGACCTGAAGGAGAGCCGGGACGGTCGGGACGGACACGCCGGACGCGTCGCGGCACCCGAGCTGTTCCCCGAGATCCTGCAGCTGATCTGGGACAGCGAGAAGCCGGTCATCTGCCGGGTGAACGGCAGCGCCCGGGCGGGCGGCATCGGGCTGATCGCCGCGTGCGACATAGCCGTGACCTCTCAGTCGGCGACGTTCGCGTTCAGCGAGGTGCGGATCGGGGCCACGCCGGCGATCATCGCCGTGCCCTGCCTGCGCCGGATGAGCCCGCGCGCCGCCGCCGAGTACTTCCTTACCGGCGAGCCGTTCGACGCACAGCGCGCGGTCGAGGTCGGGCTGATCACCGGCGCCGTACCCAAGATCCAGCTCGACGAGGAGGTTGCCAGGTACGCGGATCTGCTGCTTCGCGGGGCGCCGGGCGCGCTGGCGGTGACCAAGACGGTGCTCCGCGAGGCCAACTCGATGCCGGTCGCCACCGAACTCGCGCGGATGGCGGAGGTCTCGGCCGCGCGATTCGCGTCGGAGGAAGCCCGGGAGGGAATGGCGGCCTTCGCCGAGAAGCGAGAGCCGAGCTGGGCGACGCGGCGGGTGCAGCAGGCACCCTAGTCCCGGGCCAGCCTCCGGTACCGGCCGGCGTGGTAGATCAGCGGGCCGTCCTGCCCGTCCCGCGTCTGCGGCTCGGTGACGCCGAGCACCTCACCAACCACGATGCTGTGATCACCGCCGTCGTGCACCGCGGTGGTCCGGCATTCCATCGCCGCGAGCGCGCCGTCAATGATCGGGGCCCCGGTGAGCGGCCCGGGATGGTGCCGGACCGCATCCAGCTGGCTGTCCAGCGGCCGCCCCCGGGTGGCGAGCCAGCGTGCGGTCTTCTCTGACGTCTCGCCGAGGACGGAGACGGCCCAGTGCCCGGCCTCCAGCACCGCGTCGTGAAACCGGGCGATTCTCTCCGCGCAGAACAGCACGAGCAGCGGCTCGAGCGAGACCGAGGTGAACGCGCTGACGGTCATCGCGTGGGGGACGCCGTCCAGGCTGGTGGCCACCACGACGATGCCCGTGGGGAACGTCCCCGCCGCCCGCCGGAACGCGGCGGCGTCAGCCGGCATCGGGGTGAGATCCGCTGCGCCATCCACTGCGCCGTGCCGCGCCGGTACGCGCGGGCGACCACAGCACGAAGGAGATCAGCACGCCAGCCACCGCGCAGAGCGCGCCACCGAACAGAAACCACTTGCCGCCGCTGGTATTCGTGATCACGACGCTCCCCCCAGGTGTGCTCATGGCCAGCACGAACGATGCGACGAACCATCCCACGGCGGGCATAAGACCGCCAAGTGGCCTGCGCATTCCCCAGCCGCCGAGAACGCACGTCACGCCGGTCGCCACGGCGAAGGCCGGCGCGGCCACCGGGAAGGAGCCAAGGGCCCGGCTGTACTGGAAGGAGCCGATCATGCCGAGCAGGATGCCAAACACCAGCAGCAGGACGTAGCAGCCGATGACCACCATGCGCCGGCCGCCGGCTCCCGGCGAGCCGGCGGCCGGGTCCGGCTTCGCGGCCCCGCGTTGCTGGCCTGGCACTCTGTTCACGCCAGAAAGGTTAGTCAATCCCTGCGAACAGGTCGGTCTCGCGTCCGCCCGGCCCGTTGTTCCCGCGCGGCCCGGCCAGCAGGGTGTAGAACTCACGGCCCAGCGCCCGCTGTGCCATATTGTCCGAGAATGCGAAGAACGGGCTGTCCACGGCGATCTGGGTGGCGTGCGCGCGCATCGCGGCCAGCTTCTGCTCCAGGTACGCGCTCGCGTCGATCTCGGTGGTGACGACCTCGTCCGGAACCCCGAACGGGAAGTCGTCCACGGACTCGACCCGGGTGAAGCTGGGCGCGCCGCCGGGAAGATTTCCATCGCTGCCGCGCATGGCCTCGATCGCATCGGCGAGCACGGAGCGCGGCAGCGCCGTGGCGTAGAACTTGCCCACCAGACCGTCGGCGAGCTCGAAGGCCCGCTTCGCCACCCGGTGCGCCTGGATGTGGTCCGGATGCCCGTAGAAGCCGTTGTCGTCGTAGCTGATCAGCACCTGCGGCCGGACCTCGCGGATCACGCGGAGCAGCTCGCCGGCCGCCTCGTCCACGTCGGCTCGCCAGAAGCAGCCGGGTGCGTCGTTGGCTGGCTCGCCCATCATCCCCGAGTCTCTCCACCGGCCGGGCCCGCCCAGGAACCGGTGATCGGTGACGCCAAGCGCCGCGCAGGCGGCGGCGAGCTCGCCGATGCGGTACTCGCCAAGGCCGCCGTCTGCATCCGCGGCCAGATGCGCAAGCTCCGGGGGGATGATCTCGCCAAGCTCACCGAGCGTGCAGGTCACGAGGCACACGTGCGCTCCCTCGGCGGCGTACTTGGCCATCGTCGCCCCGGTCCCGATCGACTCGTCGTCGGGATGCGCATGCACGAGCAGCATCCGGTGACCCGTGCTTGCCTGCCCGCCCTCGCCTCCGCTGCCTGCTGCGCTCATACCCGCGAGCCTAGCGACGCGACGTCAGTCCGGGACCTGCGAGGATCTGGGCGTGACCGAAACCGACCGGGCCAGGGCCCGGGACCTGGGGATCATCCCCGGCTCGCTGCCGCCAGGAGAGCACAACGCGATCACCGACGTGGCGGGCGTGCGGGTGGGGCACACCACCCTCATCGAGGGCAGCGACATCAGGACCGGCGTCACCGCGATCGTCCACGACGCCCTGACCGGCGCCACGTCGCTGAGCGCCGGGCTTGCGGTGGGCAACGGGTTCGGCAAGATCGTCGGCACGACACAGCTCGGCGAGCTCGGGGAGATCGAGACGCCCGTCGTTCTGACCGGCACGCTCTGCACGTTCCGCGCCGCCGACGCGCTGGTCAGCTACATGCTCTCGCTGCCGGGGAACTCCGGGCTCGAGACGGTCAACCCAGTCGTCGCCGAGACCAATGACGGGTTCCTCTCCGACATGCGCCGCCGTCCCGTTGCCGAGGAGCACGTGCTGGCGGCGCTCAACGGGGCCGCGGCGGGGCGGGTGGCCGAGGGCGCCGTCGGCGCGGGCACCGGGACAGCGGCGCTCGGTTTCAAGGCGGGAATCGGGACCTCCTCGCGGACCGTGGACTGCGGGGCGGCCTCGGGCCCGGTCACGATCGGCGCGCTCGTGCAGACCAACTTCACCGGCACGCTGACCGTGCTCGGCGTGCCGGTGCGGCCCGAGCCGGACCCGCCGCCGGACGCAAACGAAACCGGCAATTCATGCGTGATCGTTCTGGCCACCGACGCGCCGCTGGACTCCCGCCGCCTCGGCAGGGTCGCCTGGCGCTCTATGGCGGGCATGGCCCGCGCGGGTTCGGACTTCTCCGGCCGCAGCGGCGACTACGCGCTCGCCTTTTCGACCGCCCCGGCCGGCACCGGGGCGCTCCCGGATTCCGCTCTCGACCCGCTGTTCGTCGCCGCAATAGACGTCACGGAAGAAGCCATTCTCAACTCCCTGTTCATGGCCGGCACCGTGACGGGCTTCCGCGGCCACGTCAGACATGCAGTGCCGCTCGACCGGGTACGCCGCCTGTGCCGGGCAGCGGGGGTACTGCGCAGCGATGATTAGCCGGTTCTCGCATCGCGGCCAAATCCTGCCTGCCGTCGGTGTAGTGAGAGTCACACGCCGGGAACGCCGGCCCACGGCACGGAAGTGGTATTCAGTGGAATAGGGTTCTCACGGCACGCGGGGCGGGCGCCCGACCGACAAGGCGCCTACGCCGGCCGCGGAGCGACAATGATGGTCTCAGGGCGGAGACGTCTATGACGCAGGCACCGGTGGCGCCGACCAAAACCAGGGCGCAGATATCACAGCGCACGCTGCGCAAGGACGACTGGAAGCGGTCCCCGCGCATCACCGCCGTGCTGCTCGCGATATGGCTGATCTACGCGACCGTGCACGTCTTCATCGGCAAGTGGTACTGGGTACCCAAGTACCACTACCTGACGCCGTTCTACTCGCCGTGCGTCAGCGGCGAGTGTGTGCCCGGGTCGAGCACTCTGGGCCAGTGGATCCCGGCGGTGCCGCCGATCATCCCGTACGCATTCGTGTCGCTGGTGTTCGTGCTCGGCTTCCGGCTGACGTGCTACTACTACCGGCGGGCGTACTACCGGGCGTTCTGGCTTGCGCCGCCCTCCTGCGCGGTGCGCGAGCCGCACGCCACCTACTCGGGCGAGACCAGGTTCCCGCTCATCGGGCAGAACCTGCACCGCTTCTTCTTCTACGCCGCGGTGCTCGTCGGGATCCTGCTCACCTACGACGCCGCGCAGGCCTTCCGCGGGCCAGACGGGAACTTCGGGTTCGGCCTCGGCTCCCTGATCATGCTGGCCAACGTGATTCTGCTGTGGTGCTACGCGCTGGGATGCCATTCGTGCCGGCACATCACCGCCGGACGGCTGAAGAACTTCTCCTCGCACCCTGTCCGGTACTGGGCCTGGACGAAGGTCTCGTGGCTGAACGCGCGACACATGCAATTCGCCTGGATCACACTGGGCACGCTGATGGTGACCGACCTGTACATCTGGCTCCTGGCCGCAGGGGTGTTCAGCGACCCGCGGATCTTCAACTGAGGCAGGCAAGGCAATGACTGACATCGAGCGGCTCCCCTACGACGTCGTGGTGGTCGGGGCCGGCGGCTCCGGGCTGCGCGCGGCGATCGAGGCCCGGCAGGCCGACAAGAGGACCGCGGTCATCTCAAAGTCGCTGTTCGGCAAAGCGCACACGGTCATGGCCGAGGGTGGCTGTGCCGCCGCGATGGGCAACATGAACCCGAACGACAACTGGATGGTGCACTTCCGCGACACCATGCGCGGAGGGAAGTTCCTGAACAACTGGCGGATGGCCGAGCTGCACGCCAAGGAGGCCCCGGACCGGGTTTATGAGCTCGAGGCCTGGGGCGCGCTGTTCGACCGCACGAAGGACGGCAAGATCAGCCAGCGGAACTTCGGCGGGCACGAATACCCGCGGCTGGCGCACGTGGGCGACCGGACCGGCCTGGAGATGATCCGGACGCTGCAGCAGCGGGTCGTCGCGCTGCAGCAGGAGGACGCACGGACGCACGGCGACCCGGAGGCGATGATCAAGGTCTTCGCCGAAACGACGATCACCGAGCTCGTCAAGGACGGGGAGCGGATCGCCGGCGCGTTCGGCTACATCCGCGAGACCGGCCAGTTCGTGCTGTTCGAGGCGCCCACCGTGATCCTGGCCACCGGCGGGATCGGGAAAGTCTTCAAGGTCAGCTCTAATTCCTGGGAGTACACCGGGGACGGTCACGCGCTCGCGCTGCTGGCCGGGGCCACGCTGCTGAACATGGAGTTCGTGCAGTTCCACCCCACCCACATGGTGTGGCCGATCTCCGTGCGCGGGCTGCTGGTCACCGAGTCGGTCCGCGGCGACGGCGGGGTGCTGAAGAACTCCGAGGGCAAGCGGTACATGTTCAACTACGTGCCCGACGTGTTCCGGGGGCAGTACGCGGAGACCGAGGAAGAGGCCGACCGCTGGTACACCGACCCGGACCACAACCGGCGCCCGCCGGAGCTGCTGCCCCGCGACGAGGTGGCCCGGGCCAACAACGCCGAGGTCAAGGCCGGCCGCGGGTCGCCGCACGGCGGCGTGTTCCTTGACATCGCGTCGCGGCGGCCCGCCGAGGAGATCCTGCGCCGGCTGCCGTCGATGTACCACCAGTTCAAGGAGCTGGCCGACGTCGACATCACCAAGGAGCCGATGGAGGTCGGCCCGGCCCAGCACTACGTGATGGGCGGCGTGGAGGTCGACCCGGACACCGGCGAGTCCATCGTTCCCGGCCTGTTCGCCGCCGGCGAGGTGTCGGGCGGCATGCACGGCTCCAACCGGCTCGGCGGTAACTCCCTGTCGGACCTCCTGGTGTTCGGCCGCCGCGCGGGGATGGGCGCCGTGGCGTACCTGGATGCGCTGGGCGAGGACCGGCCGACGGTGAGCGACGCGGACCTCCAGGCAGCCAGGGCGGAGGTCCTGGCCCCGCTGGAGCGCTCCGGCGGGGAGAACCCGTACACGCTGCACGCAGAGGTCCAGCAGACCATGAGCGACCTGGTCGGCATCATCCGCAAGGAAGACGAGATCAAGGCGGCGCTCGCGGAACTGGAGAAGCTGCGCGCCCGGGCCGCCAACGTCAGCGCCGAGGGCGGCCCCGCTTACAACCCGGGCTGGCACCTCGCCCTGGACCTGCGCAACATCCTGCTGATCGCGAACTGCGTGGCCGAGGCGGCGCTGGAGCGCCAGGAAAGCCGGGGCGGGCACACCCGGGACGACTTCCCCGAGATGTCGGCGGAATGGCGCAAGGTCAACCTCGTCGCCGCGCTGGACGGCGACCACGTGACGCTGAAGAAGCAGCCCATGGTCCCGATGCGTTCAGACCTGCTGGCCCTGTTCGAGCTGGCCGAGCTGAAGAAGTACTACACCGACGCGGAACTGCCGCCGGGAACCGAGCCGGCGCAGTCGCCGGCCAGCGAGGAGAAGAGCTGATGGCCCACCCACCTCCCCATTCCCCCCTCACTGTGGCGCTCCGGGTCTGGCGGGGCGATGCCGGGCAGGGACAGCTGACCGACTACCAGGTCGAGGTCAACGAGGGCGAGGTCCTGCTCGACATCCTGCACCGGCTGCAGGCAACCCAGGTCGGCGACCTGGCCGTCCGCTGGAACTGCAAGGCGGGCAAGTGCGGGTCCTGCTCGATGGAGATCAACGGGCGCCCCAGGCTGGCCTGCATGACCCGGATGTCGACCTTCGAGCCGGGCCAGCCGATCACGGTCACCCCGCTGCGCACGTTCCCGGTGATCCGGGACCTGGTGACGGACGTCTCGTTCAACTACGTGAAGGCCCGGCGGATCCCGTCGTTCACCCCGGATCCCTCGATCGGGCTCGGCGAGTTCCGCATGCAGCAAGTGGACGTGCAGCGGTCCCAGGAGTTCCGCAAGTGCATCGAGTGCTTCCTGTGCCAGAACGTCTGCCACGTGATCCGCGACCACCCGGAGAACGAGCACCCGTTCTCCGGCCCCAGGTTCCTGATGCGGGTCGCGGAACTCGAGATGCACCCGGCCGACACGGCCGACCGCCGGGAGATCGCTCAGGACGACTTCGGGCTTGGCTACTGCAACATCACCAAGTGCTGCACCGAGGTCTGCCCGGAAAATATCAAGATCACCGACAACGCGCTCATCCCGATGAAGGAGCGCGTGGCGGGGCGGAAGTACGACCCGCTGGTCTGGCTCGGATCCAAGATCAGCCGTCGCCCGCGCGACGCGCACGACACCCCGGCCGTGCCTGGCAAGAGCTGACGGAATCCGTGCGGGGCACGGCCCCGGGCACGCAGCGGCGCCGCGGGCACGGGGCAGCCGGCCGGGCTTGTCGCAGGTCTTCACGATTGGTTAAGAACCGCGCCAGTTTCGCCGGCCGCGCGCTGAAGTCCGTACTATGAAGCCTGCGCGCGGACGCGGGCCCTGCTGACGGGCGGCGGCGCGCAGCCCCAGGACCAGCAGCGGGAAAGGCTGCCATGTCGCACATGACGTACCTCGAGGCCTCGGTTGTGGGCCTCATCCAGGGCGTGACCGAGCTGTTTCCTGTATCCAGCCTCGGCCACAACGTCCTCATCCCCGCGCTGATCGGCGGAAGCTGGGCGAACGACCTGAACGTGGCCGCGCCCGAGTCGCCCTATCTGGCATTCATCGTCGGGCTCCACGTGGCGACCGCGGTCGCGATGATGATCTACTTCTGGCGGGACTGGGTCCGGATCATCGGCGGCTTTCTCAGCTCGATCAGGGACAGGGAGATCGCGACCGTCGACCAGAAGATGGCCTGGATGATCATCCTGGCCACGGTCCCGGTCGGCCTGGTCGGCCTCGTCTTCGAGCACGAGTTCCGGGTGCTGTTCGGCAAGCCGATCAGGGCGGCGATCTTTCTGGCCATCAACGGCCTGATCCTGTACGCAGGGGAGCGGTTCCGGACGAGGAAGTCGCTGGCCGCCGACGCGGAACAGGCCGCCGAGAACGAACCGGCCAGCGCGCGGGCGGTGGTGGCCGATGCCGTGATGGCGGACTCGGTAGCGGGAGACACCCGCGCCGCGCACGGCCCGCCCAGACCCGCGGTCGCCGCGCACGCCTCGGGCCAGCGGGCCGTGCGGCAGCAGGAGACCTCACGCGCGGTCCGAGCCGACCGCCGGCTGGTCGCGATCGGCTACATGCAGGCGCTGGTCATCGGGTCGGCACAGGTACTCGCGCTGCTGGCCGGGATCAGCCGGGACGGAGTCGTGATGGTGTCCGGCATGTTCCGTGGCCTGTCGCGCCAGGATGCGGCCCGCTTCTCGTTCCTGCTCTCGACGCCGGTGATCCTCGCGGCAGGGGTGCTCAAGGTGCCGGACCTGACCGGGCGCCTGGGCAACGGGATCCACGGGCAGATCCTGGTGGGCAGCATCCTGTCCGGCGTGGGCGCCTACCTGTCGGTGCGTTTTCTGATGAAGTACTTCCAGACGCGCACGCTGACCCCGTTCGCCATCTACTGCCTGGTGTTCGGCCTGGGCAGCATCGTCTACCTGTCGGTCAAATAGGCGCCTCGCGCCCGGCCGCTCCGCCTGGGGAGCCTATTCGCCCCGGGAACGACGGGCGCGCGTCCGGGCGCGCTCCTTGGCATCGAGCACGGTCTTGCGCAGCCGGACCGTGGACGGTGTCACCTCGGCGCACTCGTCGTCCGCGCAGAACTCCAGCGCCTGCTCCAGCGACAGCAGCCGCGGCGGGACGAGGCGCTCGAGCTCCTCGCCCGACGACTGCCGCACGTTGGTCAGCTTCCGCTCCTTGGTGATGTTGACGTCCATGTCGTCGGAGCGGGTGTTCTCACCGACGATCATCCCCTCGTATACCTCGGTCCCCGGCTCCACGAACAGCGTGCCGCGCTCCTGCAGCGAGAACATCGCGTACGGTGTGGCCGGCCCAGACCGGTCGGCGACCAGCGAGCCGGTCGGCCGCACCCGCATCGGCCCCGACCACGGCTCGTAGCCGTCGAAGACGTGGTGGGCGATGCCGGTCCCGCGGGTGTCGGTGAGGAACTGGGTCCGGAACCCGATCAGCCCCCGGGCAGGCACCACGAAGTCGAGCCGGACCCAGCCGGTCCCGTGGTTGGTCATGTTCTCCATTCGCCCCTTGCGCTGGGCGAGCAGCGACGTCACCGCGCCGAGGTACTCCTCGGGCACGTCGATCGTCAGCCGCTCCACGGGCTCGTGCCGGGCGCCGTCCACTTCCCGGACCACCACGGTCGGCCGGCCCACGGTCAGCTCGTAGCCTTCCCGCCGCATGGTCTCCACGAGCACGGCCAGCGCGAGCTCGCCTCGGCCCTGCACCTCCCAGGTGTCCGGCCGCTCGGTGGGCAGCACCACGATCGACACGTTGCCGACCAGTTCCCGTTCCAGCCGGTCCTTCACCATCCGCGCGGTGACCTTGCTGCCGTTGCGGGGGGTTCCGGGGGGTCGTCCCCCCGGGCCAGCACTGCCACGGCCGACCAGCGGCGAGGTGTTCACGCCGATCGTCATCGAGATCGCCGGCTCCTCGACGGTGATCAGTGGCAATGGCTGCGGGTCGTCGAGGTCCGCCAGCGTTTCGCCGATCATGATGTCTCCGATGCCGGCCACCGCGATGATGTCACCCGCCGACGCGGATCCGGTCGGCACCCGCTCCAGCGCCTCCGTGCGGAACAGCTCGGAGATCTTGACCCGCTCGACGGAGCCGTCCCTGCGGCACCAGGCCACCTGCTGGCCCCTGGTGATCTGCCCGCTGTACACCCGGCAGAGTGCGATCCGGCCCAGGTAGGACGATGCGTCGAGGTTGGTCACGTGCGCCCGGAGCGGCTCGTCCGGGTCGAAGGTGGGCGCGGGCACGGTGTCCCGCAGCACCGCGAACAGCGGCTCCAGGTCGGGCGAGTCGGGCAGCGTGCCGTCCTCGGGCCGGTGCAGCGATGCCCGGCCCGCCCGTGCCGACGCGTACACGATGGGGAACTCGATCTGGTCCTCGGTGGCATCCAGGTCCAGGAAGAGCTCGTAGCAGGCGTCCACGACCTCGGCGATCCGCGCGTCGGCCCGGTCCACCTTGTTGATCACGAGGATCACCGGCAGCTTCGCCTCGAGCGTCTTTCGCAGCACGAACCTGGTCTGCGGCAGCGGTCCCTCGCTGGCGTCGACCAGCAGCAGCACGCCGTCGACCATGGAGAGCCCGCGTTCCACCTCCCCACCGAAGTCCGCGTGGCCCGGCGTGTCCACGATGTTGATCGTCAGGCCGCCATGGGTGACCGCGGTGTTCTTGGCCAGGATCGTGATGCCCTTCTCCCGCTCGAGGTCGCCGGAGTCGAGCACCCGCTCGGCCACCTGGGCGCCGGCGCGGAACGCACCGGACTGCCACAGCATCGCGTCGACCAGCGTGGTCTTGCCGTGGTCGACGTGCGCGACGATCGCGACGTTGCGCAGGTCATCGCGGGTAGCAATGCGGGCGGTAGTAGTGGGCATGCGGGAAGGCTCCGTGTTGGACAAGGGATGCGCCAGAGAACGGCGCTACCAGCTTATTCGTTCACTCATTCAGAACGGAAATTGCGCGGGAGATCTTCCGCCCCAGCCGGTCACGCCGGGGCCGGCTGGGGCGGCATAACACGCTGCCGCGGGTCCGGCGCGGCCAGGCAATAGAACATAGATTCGATTCTTGGTAAGCTGGCGACGTGTCGCAGTACGTTCCGCCGGGGTGGCCGACCGGCGTCCATCCTCCGGGCAGCGAGGAATTCGAGCAGACGGCTGTGGCCTGGCTGCTCGACGTGGTGCCGCCCGACTACCGGCTGCACGGCGTGCTGCGCAGGCACCCGGTCGCGCTGGCGGCGCTGGCCAGGCACCACCTCGCCGCATGCGTGGCTGGCGCGCGCGACGGGTACCGGACGGCCCGGGCCGAACTCGGTAACCGCCTGCCGCCCGGCAGCATGGATGCCGTGCTCGATGCCTATCGCACCGAGGGCATCAGGCTGGTCGAGACCGCACGCGCCGTTGACCTGGTCGGCAGGGCGCTGCGTGGCGAGGTCTTCGCGCCGCAGCTTGCCGGCACCCAGGACGGTGAAGAGGGAAGGGGAGGCGGGCGGGGCAGCGCGGCCAGCAGGCGCGGTGGGCCCAGCAAGCGCGGCACCACCGGGCAGCGCGACACCACCGGGCAGCGCGACACCACCGGGCAGCGCGACACCACCGGGCAGCGCGACACCACCGGGCAGCGCGACACCACCGGGCAGCGCG
>JASHQP010000792.1 GCA_030039095.1 Streptosporangiaceae bacterium | reverse complement strand
GCCGGCCGTGACCGTCGCCTTGGCCACCGAGCCCCCGAGCGCGTCCTGGTCCAGCCGCTGGTGGCTGATCCGGCCGGCGTCCCGGGCCGGTACGGTGTCCGCGACCACGACGAGCGGCAGCCGGTCGAGCGCGGCGTGCGCGATGCCGTTGATCCCGCTGGCCAGCCCGGGTCCGCGGGTCACGACCACCGCTCCCGGGGAACCGGTGAGGTCCGCGCAGGTAGCGGCCATGATCGCCGCCGCGGTCTCGCCGTGCGCGAGCACGAACCGCAGGCCAGCGTCGGCCACGGCCCCGACCACGTCCAGGTTCGGGCCACCGCCCGGCACCCCGAAGACCAGCCCGGTCCCCGCCTCCGACAGCGCCCCGGCGATGGCGGCCGCGACGGCCTGGGACGCGGTGGCCCCGCCGGCCGGGCGCCTGAGCACGTCCCCGGTCACCGCGGCCCCGCCGGGGGCCCGGCAGGCCCGGCAGGCCCGGCCGCGTCCACGCGCCGCAGCTGCAGCCGGTATGAGTAGCGGTCGGGATTGAAGTGGTTGACGGCGAGCTCGAGCGGCCGCAGCTCGCGGTCGCGGTACAGCCGGTCGATCCGGAGCACCGGCAGGCCCGCGGTGCACCCGAGCCGCCGCGCGAGTTCCGGCGTGGCCGCCTCCGCGGTGGCGTTCTGCAGCGCACCGTGGATCGGGTGATCGCTGACGCGTTCCAGCAGGCTGATCACGGTGACCCGGCCGCGGTTGCCCGGCTCGGTCAGCTCGGCCATCTCGGGCAGGCCGGCGAGCCTGCGGCCCAGTTCCATCGGGACGTGCACGCGCGTGAAGCAGAACGGGGATCCTTCGTGCAGCCGCACGAACGACATGCACATCACCATGTCGTCGTCGACCTGAAGGCTGGCGGCCGCGTCGAGGCTGGCCAGCACGTGCAGCGGCTCGACGACCTGCATCCCGGTGTCCAGCGAGAGCGCCATCAGGTCGTCCACGCTGCCGAACGACCGCAGGTACTTGCCGTCGCCGGGAACCGCGAAGGTGCCCCTGCCGCGGACCCGGTAGATCGCGCCGTCGGTCACGAGCTCCTGGAACGCCCGGCGCACGGTCTGACGGCTCAGCCCGGTGGCGGTCACCACCTCGGCCTCGGTGGGCAGCCGCCGGCCGGCCGGGTACTGGCCGGACGCGATCGCCCGGCGCAGGCCGGACGCCACCTGCCGGTATGCGCTCCCCTCGGCCTGCCCGTCCGGCACGACACGAAGTGCGGGGAAGACCGCTTTGTCCAAGCCTCGCTCCGGGTGGAAGGCGAAAGGGTTCGCTTTAGACGGCCATATTGCGGACTGCCGGCGCATTCCGTCAAGGTCGCATCTCCCGCCGCCGGCCAGCCAACACCCCGAGGCCGCCGGCCGCCCGGCGACCTCGCCCGCGCTGGCATGGCTAGGCTTGCTGGCATCCGGCTACCGATTTGGCCGGTCAAATCCGTGACGTCCCGCTCGTTTCAGCCGACACCGAGGAGCATGCCGTGGAGAACGTTCCGGGTGGCCGCCCGCCGGACGGGGTGCTCGTGGTGGCGCTGGAGTGGGCCCGGCTGTGCGGCGACGTGCTCCCGCCGCCGGTCAGGCACGGCGGCTTCGGCCCGGTGCTCGGGCCGGTTCCCGCCCACGGCCGCGACACCGAGGCCGTGCTGCAGGAGTGCGGCGCGGGCCGCCGGATGCTCGCCGCCGCCACACGGTTGCTGGCCGGCGCGGGCTTCACCGACGCGAGCCTGTGGGTGCTGTCCGGCAACCACTCCGCACGCGGGTTCTACGAGTCTCAGGGCTGGCGGTATGACGGCACCGAGCACGAATGGGTGCCTGCCGACGGCATCAGAGTCCCCGAGGTCCGTTACGCCCGGCCGCTCGGATCCTGAAGCCGGGCCGACGTCAGTTCGGGCTGTACGGCGCGTACCGGAACTCGGGGGCCGGCGTCGACGTCAGCGAGCGCAGCATCGAGGTCTCCCTGGACAGCAGCGTGCGCTCGGCGGTGAGCCTGCGCAGCGCGTCCGGCTGCGCGAGCAGCGCCTGCCGGTCGTGCAGGTCGGCGATCATCGACGCGGCCACCAGGTACGACAGCGAGCGCGGATCGTCCGGCAATTCCGGGATGCTGACCTGGGTCGCGCCGCGCGCGTTCAGCGCCTCGACGTAGGCGTGGAACGCCCGCTGCACGTTTTGCACCGCGACGCCCGCCGCGGCCTCGTCGCCGGTGTTCTCCGGCAGGAACTCCACCTCGCCCTGGAAGTACGGCTTGGAGTCGTCCAGCTCGGTCAGCCGGAACCGGTCCGCGCCGACGGTTACCAGGTCATAGCCGCCGTCGTCGCGTTCCGACACTCTACGGAGGGTCGCGGTGCAGCCGATCTGGTACAGCGCCGACACGCCCTCGATCCCGGTTTCGCGGCCTTCGCGGATCGCGACAACGCCGAAGCGCCGCGGCTCGGGCTGGCTCACCAGGTCACGGACGAGCTGCCGGTACCGGTCCTCGAAGATGTGCAACGGCAGCAGCAGGCCCGGGAAGAGCACGGTGCCAAGCGGGAACAGCGGCAGCGTCTCGGACATGCTTCGACCCTACGCGTTCGGAACAACACATTCCGCGCAGACTTAACCTTCGTCCTCGTCCTGAATGTGGACGGCGGCTTCCTCGGCGCTCGCGGCGCCGCCGTCGATCCCGACGTCGCGGGCGACGAGATCTTCCTCGGCGTCGGCGTGTGCTCCCTCGTCGTCCGCGACGAGCCGCCCGGATCGCGGTTCCGGCTCGTCGTCACCCCACAGGTCGTCGGCGCGGCGGTCCTCGCCGTCTTCTTCGCCGGCGACGTCGGAGTCTGCCTCCGCGTACGGATCCTCCTCCGGCTCTTCCTCGGCGAGCATCTGGTCGAGGGACTCGCCCTCCTGCTCCTCCGGGGCCGTGGTACCGAACCGCTCGCCGGCGGACCACCGGTCCGGTGGCGCTATCCCCTGGTCCAGCGGATCGTCTCCGGGGTCGCCGTCGAGTGTGTCGGACGCGTCCAGCCCAGCCGGGTCGTACATCTCGTTCGACATGACGTTCGCTCACCCTCTTCCGCTCGTCCGGTGTCCGTGATCGCTTTGCCCACACTATCGCCAGGCGTAACACGGTCCTCAGGGTCGCGTGCGACGGTCGCTGGCGGGTAACCCTAGCCCATGGACAACTCGCGCCGCAGACCAGGCAGCCAGGTGGAGCGCGCCGAGCGGGCCTCGCAGGGACTGCCCGAGGAAGTCGCCGAGCTCGTGGGCCGGGTGGCCGAGGCTCCCAGCCCGTCGTGGCGCCGCAGGCTCACCGCCGACTTCTCCCGGCTCACGGGGCGCAGCGGGCGCGCTGGCTGGCGCGGGATGCGGTCCGGCGGCCGCTGGCTGACGGCCGAGGTGCTGGCGATGGCTCCTCGCCTGCCGGTCCGGGACCAGCAGCGCCTCCGCGAGCAGTTCCCGGGTCTCGGCCCCGAGGAACTCGCCGACGCGCTGATTCACGGGGCAGGGCGGGCCGCCGCCGTGGTCGGCGCCGGGGCCGGGGCGGCCATGGTGCTGCCGCTGCCCAGCGCCCCGGTCGAGATCGCCGTCGAGACCCTGGCGCTGGTCGGCATCGAGATCAAGCTCGT
>JASHQP010000791.1 GCA_030039095.1 Streptosporangiaceae bacterium | reverse complement strand
AAACCACCGGGTTCGGCGACTGCGTCCTGGACACCGACGAGGACGTGATCGCAGGCCTCCGCGCCTGGCTGTCCTACCTGCCTTCCCACAGCGGCCAGCCAGCTCCGGTCGCCGCTCCTCCGGCGGACTCCTTGGCACGCGGGCTTAGTGTCGGGGACCTAGTGCCGCGAAACCCCAGCGTCGGCTATGGCATGAAGCCTGTGCTGGAGGCGCTCGTGGACCCGGACACGCTCTTCGAGCTGAAGCCGCGTTTCGCCCGCAACCTGATAACCGCGCTGGCCCGTGTTCACGGCTACCCGGTGGGAATCATCGCCAGCAACCCCCAGCACAAGGCCGGGGCCGTCGACGCGGCCAGCTGCGACAAAGCGATCAGCCTGATTGTCTTGTGCGATTCCTACAACCTCCCCATCATTCACCTGGTTGATCAGCCCGGCTTCCTCGTCGGCCGGGACGCCGAACGCCAGGGAATCATCGGCAAGGTCATCAACTGGATGAACGCCTTGTCGCTGTGCACCGTGCCGAAGTTGTCTGTCATCGTGCGAAAAAGCTATGGCCAGGCATTTGTCAACATGGGCGGTGCGGACATGGCCGACGAACTGGCTGCCTGGGCAGGCGCCGACATCAACTTCATGTCACCCGCGTCCGCGGCGGCCATCCTGCCCCGTGAGGTGTCCGGTGACACGAACCCGGGCGGCGGTTCGGCCTACGAGCTGGCCGCAGTGTATGGGGCCCACGACGTAATACTGCCGAGTGAGACCCGTGGGTACCTCGCGAGAATGCTGGACCTGTACGTCGGGAGGTCGGCAGGCAGAGGGGTTGGCCAGCACCGGCTCAGCTGCTGGCCCACCAGTTATAGGTAACGACGATGGGTGGCGATCGGATGTTCCAGGCCCAGCTGAACCTCTATGCGGGGCCCGGCTGCCTGGCGTCGGTGGCCAAAGTGGCCAACAGCAACCGCATCATGGTGGTGACCGACCGAGGCTGTGACGAGGCGGGAATCCTCGACCATGTCCTGGCGGCTCTGCTGCCCCTCCGCCCGGTGAGCGTCTGCGCCTTCCTGGCATCTGAGCCGACGTTCGCCGACGTCAGCCGCGTCTGCGAGGCTATCGCCGCCGACCAGCCCGGCTGCCTGGTCGCGGTGGGCGGTGGCAGTGCCATCGACCTGGCGAAGGCCGCCGCCGCGCTGGCCACCAACGGCGGCAGCGTACGGAGCTACGCCACAGCCTCCTACTCCGACTACCGGGCCGATGCACTGCACTTCAACCCGCTTCCTGTGGTAGCCATCCCGACCACAGCGGGAACGGGCAGTGAGGTCACCCGGAACGCGGCGATCTCTGACCCTGTGACGGGGGACAAGCTCGCGATGCGCTCACCCCGGCTCGTGCCGCGAGCGCAGTTCCTGGACCCAGGGCTGCTGCGCACGTGCCCGGCCAGCGTCGCGGCACAAGCGGGTCTGGATGCCGCCGCCCACGCTCTGGAAGGCATGCTGTCCACACTGGCGTCACCGGCCTCGGACGAGCTCGCGGTGGACGCGGTGCGGCGGCTAGTGACGGCGCTCCCTGGCTTCTGCCGCGAGCCCGCAGACCTAGACCTGGCGTTGCAGATGCAGATCGGCAGCCTGCTGGCGGGCCTAGTCCTGAACGACTGTGCCACAGTTGCCGGGCATGCCCTGGCGCGGGCCATCGGCGCGGCCGCCAAGCTCGCGCACGGGCTCAGTGTTGCCTTGGTGATCGCCGAAGTGGTCCGGTTCAACGCCTCAGATTCCGACCGCAGGCTCGCCAGTGCGGCAACTGTGCTCGGCCTGGATCCCGGCAGCCCGGCCGACTCCATCGCGACCGCCATCGAGGACCTGCGCGATTCCCTCGACGTACCTACTCGGCTGCGCGATCTAGGCATAACCCGAAGCGGACTCGTCCCGATTGCCACCACCGCCGCGCAGTTCACCGCGCTCAATCCCCGCCCCGCAGGTCCAGAGGAGTTGCTGGCCGTCCTTGAGAAGGTGTTCTGAGCACAGCCCCCATCGCACAACAAGGTGAGCCCATGTCAGTAGAAGTGATCGTGGTTACGGGAGCCTCCAGCGGCATCGGCCGTGCGTGCGCCGAACGGTTCGCCGCGGATTCGGTCCAGGTTGTCGCGTGTGCGCGGCGCGGTGACCGGATCGCGGCTCTGGAGCGTGCGTATCCCGGCCGGGTACGCGCGGAGGTCCTAGACGTGCGCGACCGCGAAGCGGCTGAAAACCTGGTCGGCAAGATCCACCATGACTACGGAAGGATTGACGTCCTCGTCAACGCGGCGGGGCTCGGGATTGGTCTTGACTCCATTCCTGACGGGGATCCGATTGAATGGGACGTTATCTTCGACACGAATGTCAGAGGACTGCTCAATCTCACCAAGCCGGTAGTTTCGGAAATGGTCAGGCGCGGCGCTGGCCACGTGATCAACATCGGCTCGATCGCCGGCCACGAGATGTACACCAATGGTGCCGTCTATTGTGCCAGCAAGGCTGCAGTGGATCGCATCACCAAAGGCCTCCGCATGGACATCCTCGGCACTGGTGTCCGGGTCTCTACCATCGACCCGGGGCTGGTGGAGACCGAGTTTGCGCTCGTCCGTTTCCGGGGCGACCAGCGCCGCGCGGCCCGGTGGTACGAGGGGAGTGTCGCGCTGACCGCCGCGGACGTGGCCGATGCGGTTTGGTGGGTGGCCACCCGGCCGACCCACGTCCAGGTCGCGGAACTGCTCATTTACCCGACCGATCAGGCGGCGATCCGGCATCTCGCCCGGCGGCGGGAGCAGTGAGCGGCCCGGACGCAGCCTTCCTGACCGGCGGCACGGTACTGCCGGATCCGGACGCGGCGCTGCGGTCCGCCTTCAGTCCTACGGCGATAGCCATCGTGGGTGCCTCGCAGACGTCGGGCAAGATGGGCCATGTCACGCTGCGTGCGCTGACGGAAGCGGGCTTCCCTGGCCAGCTGTACCCGATCAACCCTAGCGGTGGCACCATACTCGGCCTGCCCAGTTATCCGCGCGTAGCGGACCTGCCCCATATTCCGGACCTCGCCTTTATCGCCGTGCCCCGGCCGGCGGTCGCCGGGGCGGTGAGGGAATGCGCCGTCAGGGGAATCCCGGCTATCCAGATCCTCACCTCTGGCTTCGGTGAGACGGGTGGCCACGGCCGGTCGGCCGAGCAAGAGCTGGGCGACATCGCCCGCACCCATGGCAGCAGGCTTATCGGGCCCAACTGCGTCGGCATTTTCTCCGCCGCCGCCCGGGTGACGTGGACTCCGCAGACCGACCTGCTGCCCGGCGGGGTCAGTTTCATCTCCCAGAGCGGCGGCCTTGCCTACGACCTGCTAGCAGGGGGCCGTTTCCATGGCCTGGCCTTCGACAAGATCGC
>JASHQP010000790.1 GCA_030039095.1 Streptosporangiaceae bacterium | reverse complement strand
CGTGGCTGAGCTGCGGTCGTTCATCTTCCTCAACCGGCTGCAGCCGCAGACGATGTGCTACCTGGCCACGTGGATCCGTGGCAGCCTGCCGCGCAGCAACGTGGCGGCGCAGATCATCGAGATCGCACCCGGGCTAGACATCGAGCCGCTCACCGACGTCGCGCTCAAGCACGCCAACGTGCGCGCCGGGATCCTGGTGGTCGAGCGCCAGTTCGGCTACCTGGAGATCCACGGCGGCACCGACGAGGTGCGGGCGGCCAGCGCGGCGGTGCTGGAGTCGCTCGGGACGAGCGCACGCGACGCCACCCGCCCGCAGGTGCTCGCGTCGAAGATCATCACGATGCTGGATCCGCAGCACGCCTTCCTGATCAACCGGAACAAGATCGGCTCGATGGCGCTGGCCGGGGAATCGCTGTTCGTGCTCGAGATGCAGCCGGCCTCGTACGCGATCCTGGCCGCCAACGAGGCCGAGAAGGCGGCGAGGATCAAGGTCGTCGACTACCGGATGATCGGCGCGACCGGGCGGGTGTACCTGTCGGGCTCCGAGGCGGACGTGCGCCAGGCGGCCGAGGCGGCCGAAGACGCGTTGCGGAGCCCGGCGTGAGCCTCACCGGCCCGGACTCCGACGCGGTCCGCGCGGTCATCCGCGAGGTGCTGGCCGAGCTGCTGCCCGCGGCTGCGCCGCACACGGCGGCACCCTCCGGTGCAGCGCAGCCCGCCCCGGCGCTACCCGTTCCGGCCCCATTGCCCGGGCCGGCACATGCAGGGCCCGCCCAGCCGGGTCTCGCGTACCCGGTGAGCGACCACGCGCAGTCGGTGGAGACGGTCAGCCTGCGCACGGACGCCGACCTCGGCGCGTTCGTGCGGCGCCTGCTGCACCTGTTCGAGAACCCCAAGCACCGGGACGAACTGCGGTCGGGCCGGCTCCGGTTCCGGCTGGCGCCCACGGCGCTGCCGGGTTCCGCGCAGCCCGCCCAGCGCGTGGAGAAGGGCGCGGTGACCGAGGCCATGGTGGCCGAGGCGGCCAGGACCGGCGCCCGGCTGGTACTCGGCCGCCGTGCCGTGCTGACCCCGCTGGCCCGGGACCGCGCCCGTGCCGCCGGGGTCGAGATCGAGAGGGAGCGCTGATGCTTACCGCGACGGTGGTGGGAAACGTCTGGTCCACCCGCCGGCTGCCGGAGATCCCGAACGGGGCGTTCCTCGAAGTCGAGGCCGAGGGGAGCGGGCAGCGGCTGGTGGCGTTCGACGTGCTCGGCAGCGGGGTGGGGGAACGGGTGCTGGTCGCGCAGGGCTCCGTGGCGGCGGCCTGGTTCCCCGGCCGGCCACCGCCGGTCGACGCCCTGATCATCGGCTCGATCGACGAGCCCTCCGGCGACGAGTCCCAGGCAAGCCCGAAGAAGAAGAGAGGCATCTGATGGCGGACAACGCGATTGGCATGATCGAGACGAAGGGGTACGTGGCCGCGCTCGCGGCGGCGGACGCGATGGTGAAGGCGGCGAACGTGACCATCGTCGGCCGTGATCAGGTGGGCGACGGCCTGGTCGCCGTCACGATCATCGGGGACGTGGGAGCGGTGAAGGCCGCGACCGAGGCCGGGGCCGAGACCGCCACGAGCGTCGGCGAGCTCGTGTCCGTGCACGTCATCCCGCGGCCACACACCGAACTCGGCAAGCACTTCACGATCCGCAGCGAGTAGGCGTGGCCCGTTCAGCACCGGGGGCGGCCGGAGGGCGCGCAGGCCCCGGAGGGCGCGCAGGCCGCGCGGGCCCCGCGGCTCGCTCGGCCCCGGAACTGCGCGTCTACCTGCTGGTCCGGGATCTGCAACGGCAGTTCGCCGCGTACCTGGGCACGCCCACCCGGGCCAGGGGCTACCCGCCGTTCGAGGGCGAGCACTCGCTGATCGTCGAGGTGGCCCCGGCGCTCGCGATCGAGCGCGTCACCGACCTGGCGCTGCGCGCCGTGCCCAGCGTGGAGCCCGGCATTCTGTACGTGGAGCGCCAGTTCGGCGTGCTCGAGGTACACGGGCCCGACCTCGGCGACGTCGAGCGCGCCGGGCAGGCAATCCTGGCCGGGCTGCGCGCCGACGCGTCGGACCAGTTGCGGCCGGAGATCCTGTTCTCCGACGTCATCGAGGACGTCACGGACCGGCAGGCGGTCATCATCAACCGCAACCGCGGCGGGTCCATGGTGCTCCCCGGCGACACCCTGCTCGTGTGCGAGGTGACGCCCGCGCTGTTCTCCGCCGTGGCGGCGAACGAGGCCGAGCGGGCCGCGCCCGGGATCACGCTGGTCGACGTGTCGATGATCGGGGTTGCCGGGCGCATCTACATGAGCGGCTCCACACCGGACGTGCTGCGCGCGCAGCAGGAGATCGCTACCGTGCTGGGAGCGGTCAAAGGCCGCAAGCAGGCGTGAGGGCGGGTAGGGCGGGCTGATGACTGAACTTCACGACCTGTCGGGCGGCGGGGACGTACTGGACCGGGTTACCCGTCTGGCGCAGCGGGCACTCGCCGCCTATGGCTGCCATCCCGCCGCCGAGGTGCGGCTTCTCAACGTCTCGGAGAACGCTACTTACCTGGTGGATGACCCAGACAGTGGCCGTTCCGTCCTTCGTGTGCACCGGCTCGGCTATCACAGCGACGCGGAGATCGAGTCGGAGCTGGCCTGGATGGATGCGCTCCGGGCCGAGGCCGGGGTGCGCACGCCGCGCGTCCTGGCCGCCGCCGACGGCCGCCGGGTGGTGACGGTGACGGACGAGGTGGGTGAGGCGGGCGGTGCCGGCGGTGCGGGCGGCCAGCAGCGCAGCGTCGTGCGCTTCGAGTTCCTGCCCGGGACCGAGCCGGTCGACGACTCCGTCGAGCACTTCGCCGAGCTCGGCGAGATCACCGCGCGGATGCACCGGCACGCCAGGCAGTGGGCGCGCCCGGCCGACTTCACCCGGTTCCGGTGGGGCTACGACGAGGCGTTCGGCGCCGTCGCGCGCTGGGGGCGGTGGCAGGACGGGATCGGCGTGGGCGCCGAGGAACGGGAGGTGCTGGGCCGGCTCGACGCCGCGTTGCGGGCCCGGCTCGCCGCGTTCGGCACCGGCCCGGAGCGCTACGGGCTCATTCACGCGGACACCCGGCTGGCCAACCTGCTCGTGGACGACGGCGGCCGGGTCAGCGTGATCGACTTCGACGACTGCGGGTTCAGCTGGTACCTGTACGACGTCGGAACGTCGGTGAGCTTCTTCGAGCACGAGCCTCAGGTCCCCGGGCTGATCGACGCCTGGCTGACCGGCTACCGGCGGGCGGGCAGCCTGTCGGCGGCGGACGAGGCGGAGATCTGGACCTTCATCCTGTTCCGGCGCCTGCTGCTGGTCGCGTGGATCGGCTCGCACCGGGCGGTGGAGATCGCGCAGCAGCTCGGAGCCGGTTACACCGCCGACAGCTGCGACCTGGCCGAGACGTACCTCAGCCGGGTGGGCCGGCGGCCGCCCGGCAGAGCGAAGGGATAACGAGCATGTTCACATCGATCGAGGGCCGGGCCGTGGTTGTCACCGGCGCGACCCGCGGCATCGGCAAGGGAATCGCCGCGGTGTTCGCCCGCAGCGGTGCCCGGGTCCTGATCACCGGGCGCGACGAGGAGACCGCGAAGGCGACCGTGGCCGAGCTGTCCGCAGCCGGGGCCGAGGTGTCCTACCTGCTCGCCGACGTGGCACGGCGTGCTGACTGCGACCGGATGGCGCGGGCGGCGGCAGACCGGATGGGCGGCATCGACGTGCTGTGCGCCAACGCCGGGATCTTCCCCGACGCCAAGCTGGCCGACATGAGCGAAGCCAACATCGATGAGGTCATCGGCACCAATCTGAAGGGCACCATCCTGTCGGTGCAGGCCTGCCTGCCCGCGCTCTCGGCCTCCGGCCGGGGCAGGGTGATCCTCACCTCGTCCATCACCGGGCCGATCACCGGGTTCCCCGGCTGGGCACACTACGGGGCCAGCAAGGCTGGCCAGCTCGGCTTCATGCGCACCGCCGCGATCGAGCTCGCGGCGAGCGGCATCACGGTCAACGCGGTGATGCCGGGCAACATCGTCACCGAGGGCCTTGCCGACCTCGGTGACGACTACACGGCGCAGATGGCCGGCTCGATACCGCTGCGGCGGCTCGGCTCGGTGGACGACATCGGGTACACCGCGCTGTTCCTTGCCAGCGACGAGGCCGGGTACATCACCGGCCAGACCATCGTCGTCGACGGTGGCCAGGTCCTGCCCGAGTCGCTCGCGGCCCTGGAGGGGTAATGAGGGCGCGCCAGTGAATACGGTGCCGGAGGCGCGTCAATGAGCAGCGCCCGCGCCTCAGAAGACGTGCGCCGCGTCCTCGCCGACCAGATCTCGACCGGGTACCTGCGGCCGGGCCAGCGGCTCGGCGCGGAGCGGGCGCTCGCCACAGAACTCGGCGTGAGCAGGACGACCCTGCGCCAGGCCCTCGCCGTGCTCGAGGAAAGCGGCATGGTGCGCCGGGTGCCGGGCCGCGGCGGCGGCACGTTCGTCAGCAAGGGGAAGATCGAGCGGGACCTGTCCCGGGTGGTCGGCGTGCCCGCGTGGCTGCGCAGCCAGGGGGTCGTGGCCGGCACCCGCGTGCTCAGCGCCCGGATGTCAGCGGCCAGCGAGTCGGCCGCCCAGGCGCTGCGGCTGCGCCCGGGCGATCTGGTCATCGACCTGGTGCGGATCCGGCTTGCGGACGGCAGCCCGATCTCCGTCGAGCAGGCCATGCTGCCCGCCGACCGCTTCGGTGGCCTGCTGGAGCTTCCGCTGGGCGGGTCCGTGTACGACCTGCTGGAAGAGCACTTCGCCACCCTGCCCAAGGAAGCGGTCGAGCGCATCGAGGTGGTCGCCGCGTCTCCGGACGAGGCGATGGTCCTCGACGTCGCGCCGGGCTCGCCGCTGCTGTCGATCAGCCGCACCACCACCGACACCGCGGATGAGCCGATCGAGTTCTCCCACGACCTGTTCCGCGCCGACCGCACCAGGATCGTGGTGCGCACCCCGGGACAGGGCGGCGCAGCCCGGCCCGCGCGCGCCCGCGGCCGGCTGATCGAGCTTCGTTCCCAGCCCGCGATCTGACGGGAGGTGCCGATGGCAGCACAGGCGAGTTCGGGAGCTGAGCCCGCGGCGAGCACGGCCGGCCAGCCGGTGGGCCGGGTCCGGTTCATGGACGCCCAGCGGGTGAACCTGGACGGCTTCGCCAGGGAAGAGCCCGGACTCGGGCTCATCGCGCTGCGCTCACCGCACGATCCCGAGCCGGGACTGGTGATCTCCAATGGCCGCGTGGTGGAACTGGACGGCGTGACCGAGGACAACTTCGACGCGATCGACGCGTTCATCGCCTCCCACGGCCTTGACACCGACGCGGCCGGCGAGGCCATGGGACTGTCCGACGTGGAGTTCGCCCGCCGCCTGGTCAGCCCGGACGTTCCGCGGGCCGAGATCGTGCGGCTGTCGGCCGGAGCCACACCGGCCAAGCTCGCGCGGGTGCTCGCGCTGCTCCGGCCCGCCGAGTTGACGGCGGCGATGACCAAGCTGCGGGCCCGCCGCACCCCGAGCAACCAGGCGCACGTCACCAACCGGCTCGACGACCCGTTGCTGCTCGCGGCCGATGCGGCCACCGCGGCCGCGTTCGGGTTCCGCGAGATCGAGACGACAGTGCCGGTGCTGAACGACGCGCCGAGCAACGCGGTCGCCTGCCTGATCGGCGCCGCGGTCGGGGCCCAGGGCGTGCTGTTCCAGTGCTCTGTGGAGGAAGCACTGGAGCTGGAACTCGGCATGCGCGGGCTGACCTCGTACGCGGAGACCGTCTCCCTCTACGGCACCGAGCAGGTGTTCGTGGACGGGGACGACACCCCGTGGTCCAAGGCGTTCCTGACCTCCGCGTACGCGTCGCGGGGGATGAAGATGCGGGTATCGTCCGGCGCGGGCGCCGAGGTGCTCATGGCCGGCGCCGAGGGCCGGTCGATGCTGTACCTGGAGGCACGCTGTGTCGCGCTGGCCCGGGCGATCGGCGCGCAGGGCGTCCAGAACGGCGGCATCGACGGGGCGAGCGTGGCCGCTTCGGTGCCGCGCGGCCTGCGCGAGCTGATGGCCGAGAACCTCATGGTGATGATGCGCAACCTGGAGTCCTGCTCCGGCAACGACGCGCTGATGAGCGAGTCGGACATGCGCCGCACGTCCCGGACGCTGCCGATCGTGCTGGCCGGCTCCGACTTCATGTTCAGCGGCTTCGGCAGCATCCAGCGCTACGACAACATGTTCGGGCCCAGCAACTTCAACGCTGAGGACATCGACGATTTCCTGGCCATGCAGCGGGACTGGGGGGTTGACGGCGGACTGCGGACCGTGCCGCCGGAGCGAATCGGGGCCCTCCGCCGGAACGCTGCGCAGGCGTGCCAGGCCGTGTACCGTCACCTCGGCCTGGTCGACTTCTCCGACGAGCACGTCGACCGGGCGGTCGACGCGGCGGGCTCGAAGGACCTCGGCGAGACCGACACGCTGGCCGTGCTCAACGCCGCGCACGCGATCCGCGAGGGCGGGCTGACCGTCCTGGACGTGGTTGCCGCGCTCGACGAGACCGGCTATGAGGACGAGGCGGAGCGGATCATGGCCATGACCCGTGCCCGGCTCGCCGGGGATTACCTGCAGACCTCGGCCATCTTCGACGAGGCCCTCGGCGTGCTGTCCCTGGTCACCGACCCCAACGACTACGCCGGCCCGGGCACCGGGTACGAGCCGTCGCCGCAGCGCCTGGCCGAGATCGACGCCATCCGCCAGGAACGCGGCGTCGACGACCTCCGGGCGGAGCAGGCCCGTTACGCCGTGCCGCTGCTGGAGCCGGCCGGCCCGGCGCACCCGGGCCAGGACCCGCGCGACGTGGTGATCGGCGTGTCGCCCTCGATCGGGCGGGACGTGTGGCGGTGCCTGTCCGGCATGACCGTCCCCGACGTGCTGGCCGAGCTGCTCGCCGGGCTGGAGGAGGAAGGCTGCACCGGCCGGCTGGTGCGGTTCAACGACACGGTGGATCTCGGCCGCATCGGGCTCGCCGCCGCCAGGCTGGCCGGGTCGGGTATCGGGATCGGGCTGCAGGGCAAGGGGACCGCGCTGATCCACCGCCGGGACCTGGCCCCGCTCGCCAACCTGGAGCTGTACTCGGTGGCACCGAGCGTCACGCCCGAGCTGTACCGCCTGCTCGGCGCGAACGCCGCGCGGCACGCCAGCGGCGGCACCCCGGACGCGGCCCGCAACCCGTACAGCGACGAGGCCATCGAGGCCAGGTACCACACGACAGTGATCGCGCTGATGGCGCTGGAGCGGGCCTGGGTCAAGCCCGACGCAAAGCCAGAAGAACTCTCTCAGAGGGGGCTGCGTTGACCGGCCAGGGAGTCCGGGCGCTGTCCGGGCGACCGGTCGGCGAGCTTACGCTGGAGGCGGTCCGCCGCGGCGAGCTCGGCGTCTCGGACCTGCGGATCCATCCCGAGACGCTGGAGCGGCAGGCGGAGATCGCGGCCGCGCACGCGAACCCGCAGCTCGCGGAGAACCTGCGCCGCGCGGCCGAGCTGACCCGCCTGCCCGACGACGAGGTCCTGGCGATCTATGACGCACTGCGGCCGGGCCGGGTTTCTTCCGGGCGGCTGGCCGAGCTCGCCGCCGATCTCGAGGTGCGCGGGCTGCCGCGCTGCGCCGCGCTGCTCGCGGAAGCCGCGGAGGTCTACGCCCGCCGAGGGCTCAGCTCATGACGGGCTGACCGGGTGCCGATCATCGCGGGGGTAGATGTCGGCAACGCGACCACCGAGGTCGCCGTGCTGGCCGGCGGCCGGCTGCTCGGCGCAGGCCGGCTGCCCACCCGGGGCCGCAAGGGGTCGCCCGAGTCGCTGCGTGGCGCCGCCGCACTGGCCC
>JASHQP010000789.1 GCA_030039095.1 Streptosporangiaceae bacterium | reverse complement strand
GCGCTCGTGCTGCCGTGGCGTGACCTGCTCGCGGTGGCAAGGGCTCCCGCCCGGCTGCTGGGCGCGGTCGCGCTGGCGCTGGCGGCCGTGGGCCTGATCGCCGTGGCCAGCCACGCCGGGCAGGTGTCCCTGGTGCCGGCCGTCAGCGCGCTCGCCCTCGGCTACCTCGCCGCCGCCTGGCTGTGCGAAGGAGCCAGGCTGGACGCCGAGGACACCCGGCGCTCGACGGCCCTGCCGTTCCGGTTCGAGTCGCTGGCCTGGTGGCACGCGATCGTGCCGTGCCTGGTGCTGCTCGTGGTCGCCGGCGTGCCGGTCGTCGCGGTTGCCGTCGCCGCCGGGAACCCCGGGCTGATCGCGCTGCTGGCCGTGACCGTCCCGGTGCTGGTGACCGGCGCGCTGGTGAATGTCTTCCGGCCACGGTTCATGCCGGACCTGTTCGGCGGGTTCGAGACCCCGGTAGGCAACAGCGCCGCGATCCTCGTCGTGTTCTGGCTCGTCCTGGGGCCGCTGATCGCCGTCGTGCCACTGGCCGTGCTGCTGCCCAGCGCTCTCGGTGCGTCCCATGCCGCGGCGCTGGCCCGCGCCGTGGTGGTGGGCGCCGCGCTGGCCGGCGGGCTCGGGGCTTACGCGGCGCGGCGGGCTGCCCGGCTGTATTCGGCCTGACGGCCCGCGAGAGCGGTCAGGGCTACGTTCCCAGCAGCTTGGCAACCTGCTTGATCTGCTGCGCGGCCTCGTCATCATCGTTGCGAAGGTGCAGGCCGGCGTGCAGGGACAAGCAGTCACCGACCAGCTGGACCACGCCGGTGTCGAGGTCGCCGGGAGGCCGCCGGCTGGTCTTCAGGTACCGCTGCGCGGTTATCACGAACGGCTGGAGTTGCACGATCACCCCGAAGTTCCACGACGCCAGGTCAAGAGCCAACGGCAGTGCCCATTCCTCATGCATGCCGTCGAGCGCCTGGCATGCGGCCAGCAGCAGCCGCGCCCACGGGACGCCCGACGAATCAAACTGGTGGCGCACGACCGGCGGGGCGTGGCGGGTCCCGACCGCGAACAGATAGTGCGCCTCGAGCGCGATGCGCAGCCCGGCGAGAGGCGACAGCGGCAGCAGGTCGATGGCGATCTCGCCAAGCTCATCCGCGCAGGTGCGCGCGGCATCCTCGGAGCAGCGGCCCGACGGGCTGAGGATGCCGCCCTTGGCGGCCGGAACGGCGATGGCATCGAGCAATTCCGCCCGCGCGCGGCCGAGACCCAGGGCGAGGTTGGCTTCTACCAGGGCCATCCCCAGAGTTATCGGCGGGCCCGTGCTCACCGTCTGCTCCCATTCCGCCGAGGCCTGCGCCGTGGCCGCGGCGTCCAGGGCCCTGCCCTCGGCCAGGCAGGCTTCGGCCGCGTCCCGCAGTCCCGGCCGCCCGGCCGCTCCCAGGTGCAGCGCCTTGCGGGTGAGCCTGATGGCCAGGGCGGTGGCCTCGCTCGCGGCGCCGCTGGCCGTCGCCAGAGCGCGTGCCGCGTGGATGGCCAGGTCGTCGGCCTCGAACGCCCGGTCAAGGCGTCCGGACGCCGAGTGGATCCGCGCCGCGACGTCCGCGACGGCCAGCAGATGCTCGAACTGAAAGTCCAGGTCGGGCGCTGCGTTGATGGCGTCGGCCAGGGATGTGTACAGCCGGATCGCGCGGTCGGCCGAAGCCACGGCGAGGTCGGGGTCCCCGAACCGGTCCAGGATCACGGCATTGGACGTCAGAATGCGGGCCATCTCGAGCGAGCGCGCCGGGGTCTGCTGGCTCGCCGGCAGGCTGAGGTGGTACGAGACCGCCTCATCGGCCTCGAGGACAGCCGAAGCACCGCGCCCGCCGAGCATCCTGGCCGTGGCCCGCCGGGTCTTGACGTCCGCGATCAGCGGCTCGATGCCGCCCGCGCCGCGCCCGGCCAGCTCGCGGTAGATCTTCTCGGAGTCCTCGAGCACGGTCACGGCAACGTCCCACCGATCCGCGTCGATGTGCAGGGACCCTAACTGATAGAGGATGCTCGCCCGCTGCCGCATCGGCCGGTCGCCGGCTGGGTCGGCGCGGGCAAGCTTCTCGGCGATGTCGAGCGCTTCGCTATAGAACGTGAGCGCCGGCTCGAGGCGCCCCCGCCGATGCAGCCCGGCTGCCGTCTCGGTCAGCCTGGCGCAGCGTTCGGTGTCCCGGTCTGCCATCGGTCAGCCTGCCTTCGAGGCCGGGTTCGGCGGTAAGACGAACATATGCGACCATAATGCGGGCCGCGGCCACGCCGCCAGCGCCGCCAGCGCCGCTTACCGCGTTTGCGGCGCGATCGTTAACTCGCGGGCGGGTCGTTGTCGACGATCACCGATCCGCCGTGTCCCCAGCTCAGGTACCGGTACGAGAGATTGATCAGCGCGGTGAGCCGGTTCCGGTTGCCGAGCAGGGTGATCAGGTGCAGGCCGAGCCAGGCGAACCAGGCGAGCGTGCCGCGGATACGGACGTGGCGCGGCAGCTGCACGACCGCGGAGCGGCGCCCGATCGTGGCCATGATCCCCTTGTCGTGGTACTCGAAGCGCTGCGTCGGCTGCCCGGCTTCCAGCCGGGCGATCTGCTGGGCGGCGAACCGGCCCATCTGCAGGGCGGGCTGGGCGAGCTGCGGCAGCGGCTGGTCATCGGTCAGCGCGATGTCGCCGATCGCGAAGATGCGGTCGTGCCCGTGCACCCGCAGATCCGGCCCGACCTCTATGCGGCCGCCGCGCCCCTGCGGCAGTCCCCAGTCCTTGACCTCCTCCGGCCCGGTGATGCCCGCGGCCCACACGGTCACGTCGCTGTGCAGCCGCTCGCCGTCGGAGAGCACGACCTCGTCCTGTGTGATCTCGCTGATCGCGGCGTCGAGCCGGACCTCGATCCCCCGGGCGGCCAGCTGCCGGCGGGCGTACTCCCGCAGCGAGGAAGCGTACGGCGTCAGCAGGGCCGGGGCCTGCTCGACCAGCCTGATGTGCACCAGGGAGCGATCGATGTCGGGGAACGCGGTCGCGAGCGCGATGTTGCGCAGTTCGGCCAGGGTCCCGGCCAGCTCGACGCCGGTTGCCCCGCCGCCCACGACAGTGATCGAGGCAGCACTCCCCCGGCCGCCGCCGCTGAGGCGCTCCAGGCCGGCCATGACCGTGTCCCGCAGCGCGATCGCGTCGTGGCGGGTATACAGCGCGTAGCTGTGCTTGTCGGCCCCGGTGACCCCGTAGTACGCCGCCGCAACACCGGTGCCCAGGACCAGGTAGTCGTACGGGAGCTTGTCACCGTCAGCCAGCGTGACGGCCTGGGCTGCCGCGTCGATGCCCGCGACGTCGCCATGGACGAACCTGGCCCCGTACTTGTGCGCGAACCCCCGCAGCGGGTAGGCCACGTCGCTCGGGTTCAGGCCCCCGGTCGCCACCTGGTAGAGCAGCGGCTGGAAGGTGCTGTAGATGTTGCGGTCCACCAGCGTGACCCGCATCCGCGCCTGGCTCAGCCCGCGCACGGTCGCCAGCCCGGCAAAGCCCATCCCGACAACGACAACCCGCGCCCCGCCGGGCTTCGGGCGCCGCGATTTCCGCCACAATCTGGCCATATCGTCTGCCTACCCGGTGCGGCCGCCGCGAAGCGCCCGGGCGGCGTCAGCCTCCGCGGATCAGCGTGCCGGTCGCGCTGTTGCCCGGATCGGCGGCGTCCCGCCAGGACATCCTGGCCGTTCCAGCCTCGGCGCCGGCCAGGCTGATGCTGATGACCCCGGATGTGGCGCAGTTCCCGGACGGGTTCGAGGTGACCGTCTCACTCAGCAGCATCCTGACCCTGGTCACCGATGTGACAGTGACGGTCGCCCAGCACGGGACCGTGGGGATCGAGAACGTGCCCTTCGTGGCGCCCTGCGGCAGCACCAGGGTCGCCGCCCACTGAGAGATCACGCCCTTTCGCTGCCGGGCCTCGCCGCTCCAGGTCCCGGCGAACCTGGCCGGGATCACGGTTGCCAGGGCGGGGACCGTCGACGCCGGCGGCGGGTGGGTGTGCCTGGCGGCACCGGCCGTGCCCGGCGGATGCTCGCGAGGCGGGGCGGACGGTGACGGGCCAGCGAACAGCCGCGGCAGGAGCAGACCGCCCAGAACGCACAGCACCACCAGCCCTGCGATCGCCGCGGCCCATCCGGCGACCCCACGCCCCCGCCGGTCCTCACGCGGCGCGGGCATCGCCTCGGTGGCCGCAAGCCGCGCGTACGGGCCGGGAGCCGACGCGTAGGAACCGGGTGCCTGCGCGTACGGGCCGGAATCGTAACCGTAAGGGCCAGGGTCCTGCGGGTACCGATCGGTCATCGGAGCGGTCTGCAGCGCCGGCTGCAGAAACACCGGCGGCTGCGTGGCCTGATCGTGGAACTCTGAGTACTGCATCAGCCGCATGAGCACGTCGACCGCCGTCGGCCGGGCGGCCGGATCCTTCACCACGCACCCGGCGACGATCTCGCGCAGATGCCCGGAAAGCACGCCCAGGTCCGGCTCGCCGTTGGTGAGCTCGTAGATGGTCGCGGCCACGTTCGGCCCGTGGAACGGCGGGTTCCCGGTCGCGGCGAACGTCATCGTCGCGGCCCACGCGAACACGTCGGCCGGCGGGCCGGCCGGCTCGCCGCGCACCACCTCGGGCGCCATGTACCCGGGCGTGCCGAACAACTGGCTGGTCAGCGTCGCCGACGCGTCATCCGATCGGGCGATGCCGAAGTCGATGACGCGCACACCGTCCGGGCCGAGCAGCACGTTGCCCGGCTTGAGGTCGCGGTGTATCACGCCCGCCTGGTGAATCGCTGACAGCGCGGTCGCGGTCGCGACCGCGAGCCGGTCGAGCGCCGACCCAGTGAGCGGCCCGTGCCGCGCGACCACGGCCTGCAGAGGTGGGCCGTCGATGAACTCGCTGACCACGAACGGCTGGTCGCCGTCGACGTGGGCGTCGAGGATGCGGGCCGTGCAGAACGGGGCGACCTTCCCCACCGCCGCGACCTCGCGGGAGAAACGCGCCCGGGCGACCGGATCCCTGGTCCACTCGGCGCGCAGCAGCTTGATCGCGACCGGCGGGCCGGACGGCGGCTGGCCGAGGTAGACAGTTCCCTGGCCGCCCTCGCCGAGCCTGCCGAGCAGCCGGTAGACGCCCAGCCACTGAGGGTCGCCGGGCAGCAACGGGAAGACGCCCACGTTCGCCATGACACCATCGTGGCATGCAGCAGAGCGGCCAGCCGGACACTCGCCATGCCGGCACCCGGCGAACTAACTGGGCAGGCAACGTCACGTTCGGCGCCGAGCGCTTCCACGTGCCCTCGTCAGTAGCGGAGCTGCAGGATCTTGTGGCTCGCTCCCGGCGGGTGCGGGCGTTGGGCACCGGCCACTCCTTCAACGCGCTCGCCGATACTCCCGGCGACCTCGTCTCCCTGGCGGGGCTGCCCCCGGAGGTCGACGTCGACACCGCGAACGCGTCCGTCACCGTCGGCGCTGGCCTGGCCTACGGCGAGCTGGCCGTCGCGATGAACGCGGCAGGCCGGGCCCTGCACAACCTGGGGTCGCTGCCGCACATATCGGTCGCCGGAGCGTGCGCCACCGGCACGCACGGCTCCGGCGAGCGCAACGGCAACCTCGCGACCGCGGTGTCGGCCGTCGAGATGGTCACCGCCGACGGCGACCTGGTGACCGTGCGCCGCGACAAGGACCCGGGCCGTTTCCCCGGCGTCGTGGTCGGCCTCGGCGCCCTCGGCATCGTCACCCGGATGACGCTGGACACGCTTCCCGCGTTCGAGGTCCGGCAGTACGTCTACGACGACCTGCCGCTGGACCAGGTGACGGGGCACTTCGACGAGATCGCCGCGAGCGCGTACAGCGTGAGCCTGTTCACCGACTGGCGTGGTCCCCGCTTCCGCCAGGCATGGCTGAAGCGCAGGACGGACGCCGCGGACGCGCCCGGGCAGCGGTGGATGGGCGGCCGTCTCGCCGACGGCCCCCGGCATCCGGTGCCCGGAATGGACCCTGCCCACTGCACCGAGCAGATGGGCGTGCCAGGGCCCTGGCACGAGCGGCTGCCCCACTTCCGGCTGGAGTTCACCCCGAGCTCCGGTAACGAGCTGCAGACCGAGTACCTGCTGCCGCGCGAGTGCGCGGTCGAAGGCCTGCAGGCGCTGCGGACGGTCGCCGGCCGGATTGCCCCGGTGCTGCGGATCTGCGAGATCCGCACGATCGCCGCTGACGAGCTGTGGCTGAGCCCGAGCTACCGCCGGCACTCGGTAGCGTTCCACTTCACCTGGCTCGAGGACTGGGCCGCGGTCAGGCCGGTCCTCGGCGAGATCGAAGAACGCCTGGCGCCGATGCAGGCGAGGCCACATTGGGGGAAGCTGTTCCGCACCGCCGGCGAGACCATGCCCGGGCTGTACCCGCGGCTCGACGACTTCCGGCAGCTGATGAGCTCCTACGATCCGGCCGGCAAGTTCCGCAACGACCTGCTCGACCGTTACGTGTGCCGCATGAGCTAGTGCCGCAGCAGGAAACGTTGGCGATGTAGTTACGCCTTGCGCGGCGGCGGATCGGCCATCCTGATCGTGGATGCTGGCGATCACGGGAGGGCTGACCGTGCCTCGAGAGGGTTTACGTGTTCGTGAGATCACGAATGACGAGGGGAACCGGCTGTTGCGCATCGTGCGGCGGTCGTCGGGT
>JASHQP010000788.1 GCA_030039095.1 Streptosporangiaceae bacterium | reverse complement strand
CGTGTCCGCCTGGCCGGCCGTGGCGTCGCGTTCCGGGCTGTGTCGGATGGTCATGACCGCCGGATGATCCTGCGGACCTGACCGGTCCGCCGCGCCGCCTTCTTGTCCGCGATCGCTGCCTTGGCCGCCTGCCAGCCGGGGATGCCGCACACGCCGCCGCCGGCGTGCGTTGCCGAGCTGCCGTAGTACAGGCCGGGCACCGGGGTCCGGTAGTCCGCGTAACCGGGCGCCGGGCGCATGTGGAAGAGCTGCTCGAGGGACAGCTCGCCGTGGAAGATGTTCCCGCCGATCAGGCCGTACTCGTGCTCCATCTCGTAGGGTCCGACGATGTCGCGGTGCAGGATCGACGCCTTGAAGTTCGGCGCGAGCTCGTTGTAGAGGTCGATCATCCGGTCCGCGTACGCCTCGAGCTCGGCGGTGTGCGGCTCTTCGTTCCAGTCATCCGGAACCCACTGGGTGAACAGGGACATGATGTGGTTGCCCTCGGGGCAGAGCGTCTTGTCGAACGCCGTGGGGATCACGCCGTCGCTGAACGGGGCCGCCGCCGGGCGGCCCTCGCGCGCGTCCTGGAACGCGCGCTCGATGAACTCCATGGTCGGCGCCATCTCCACCGAGCCCGTGTGGTGCTCCTGCAGGTTGGAGCCGGGATCCGCGGTGAAGTCCGGCAGTTCCGCCAGCGCCAGGTTGATCTTCACGACGCCGCTGCGCGACTTCCAGTGCTCGATGTCGCCGGTGAAGTCCTCCGGGAGGTTCTCCTTGCCGACGTGCTCGAGGAACGCGGTCTTGGGGTGCAGCGTGGACACGACGACGTTGGCGCGGATCTCGTCGCCGTTGTCCAGCACCACGCCGGTGGCCCGGCCGCCGTCGACCAGAACGCGGGCCACCCGCGCGCCGGTGCGGATCTCGGCGCCGTGGCTGCGGGCCGCGCGCTCGATCGCCGCCGAGACGGCGCCCATGCCGCCCTCCTGGAACCCCCAGTTGCCCAGGTGCCCGTCGCCGACGTCGCCGATCGAGTGGTGCGCCATCACGTACGCCGTGCCCGGCTCGTACGGCCCGGCCCAGGTGCCGATCACGCCGTTGACCGCGAGGGCCCCCTTGACCTGCGACGATTCGAACCAGTCGTCGAGCAGGTCGGCGATGCTCATCGTCATCAGCCTGGTCACGTCCGCGATCGTGCGCACGTCGAGGCCGCGGTGCCGCCAGGCCAGCCGCAGGGTGTCGGCGAGGTCACGCGGCTTGCGCGACCCGATCGCCGGCGGGACGGTCAGCAGCAGCGGGCCGAGCACCTCGGCGAGCCCCTCCAGCCAGGCGTCCCACTTCGGCATGGCGTCCGCGTCCTTCTTGGACCACTTGGACACCTCCTCGTGGTTGCGCTTGGCGTCGTCCGCGTACAACTTGATCGACCCACCCTCGGGGAATGCCTGGTAATACGGGCCCATCGGGTAAATCCTGTACCCATGGCGGGGGAGGTCGAGCTCGTTGATGATCGTCGGCGGCATCAGGCTCATCACGTACGAGAGCCGGGTGACGCTGAACTCAGGCGCGTCCGGCCATGGCGCCTCCGTGGTCGCCGCGCCGCCGGTCTTGTGCCTGCCCTCCAGCACGACCGTCCTGGCGCCGGATCGGGCCAGGTATGCGGCGGCGACGAGACCGTTGTGTCCTCCGCCAACGACAATGGCGTCGTATGTTGCGGCCATGGGTCCGCCTTCCGCGTGTCCGTCCGCTGCGGCCAGGCGGGGTCCTGGCCGCATTCAATATCTTTGACTGAATGTTCAGTCTAGAAACCTGATAACGTGTCCACAAGAGGTCAAATGAATGAGGCGGGATGTCGAGGGATGTCGCGATGACGGATACGGCCCAGGCAGCGACTGTGCTGGGCGCCGCCGATAGCCGCCGCGAGCAGATGCTGCGGGCCGCGCTCGAGGTCATCGCCGATCGCGGCTATGCCGACACCAGGATCGCCGACGTTGCCGAGCGGATCGGGATCAGCCCGGCCCTGGTGATCTACTACTTCAAGACCAAGGATCAGCTGCTCACCGAGTCGATCAAGTACCTGGACAATCGCTGGTACGGCGAAGGTCAGCGCCGGATGTCCGAGCTGCCCACCGCGGCGGCGCGGATCGAGGAGATCGTGGCCATGAGCTGCCTGCCCGAGGCCGACGCGGACCCGCACAGCTCGTGGACGCTCTGGCTGGACTTCTGGACGCTGGCCGCGCGCAATCCCGAGGTGGCCGTGCTGCGGCGCAAGGACGACGAGCGCTGGCGGGCCATGGTCGGCTCGGTGGTCCGGGACGGCCAGCAGGCGGGAGAGTTCCGGACGGTGGATCCGGACGACTTCGCGGTCCTGCTCTGCTCGCTGATGGACGGCCTCGCGATCCAGATCGCGCTCACCGATCCGGTGGTTGGCCCCGGGCGGGCGTTCGAGCTCTGCATGCATTTCATCGCTGGGCAACTGGGCTTTGAGTGGAAGGGCAGCCAGCGCGGGCGTGACGGGGGACACCAGGCTGGTCAGCCGAATGGAGCTCTTCAGAAGGGCAGGTAACCCGATGGCCGGAGGCCGGATAGAGCTGATCTCGCTCACCAAGCAGTTCGCGGAGATCGCCGCCGTCGATGCGATCGACCTGACGATCTCCAGTGGCGAGTTCTTCTCGCTGCTGGGCCCGTCGGGTTGCGGCAAGACGACCACCCTGCGGCTGATCGCCGGCTTCGAGCAGCCGACCGTCGGCCGGATCCTGCTCGACGACGTCGACGTGTCCGCCGTGGCGCCGCACAAGCGCAACGTGAACACGGTGTTCCAGAGCTACGCGCTGTTCCCGTTCCTTTCCGTGTTCGACAACGTCGCATTCGGGCTGAGGAACCGCCGCATCGACAAGAGCGAGATCACCGCGCGGGTCAACGAGGCCATCGACCTGGTCAAGCTCGGCACGTTCGCCAAGCGCAGGCCCGGCCAGCTGTCCGGCGGCCAGCAGCAGCGGGTGGCCCTGGCCCGGGCGCTGGTGCTCAAGCCCTCGGTGCTGCTGCTCGACGAGCCACTCGGCGCGCTCGACGCCAAGCTGCGCCGTTCGCTCAAGGTCGAGCTGAAGGCGCTGCAGGAGCAGGTCGGCATCACGTTCCTGTACGTGACGCACGACCAGGAGGAAGCGCTGACGATGTCGGACCGGCTGGCGGTCATGCGCGACGGCAAGATCGTCCAGATCGGCGGCCCGCACGAGGTCTACGAGGAGCCGGCCGACGCGTACGTGGCGGACTTCCTCGGCGTGTCCAACCTGATGGCGGTGGATATCGTCTCGCGCGGCCCGGGCGCGTGCTGCAGCGTCAAGCTGGGCGAGTCCGTGCTGCAGGTCGACCATGGCGGCGACTCGGCGCCGGACCGGTCGCACGCGGTGATCAGGCCGGAGCGGGTGCGGGTCGAGGAGTTCGGCAGCGACGGGCCGAACCGGATTCCCGCCATGGTCGAGCGGCTGGTCTACCTGGGGTCGTCCACGCAGGTGTTTCTCCGGCTCGCACCCGGGGTGGAACTGCAGGCGCTGCTGCAAAACGACGGCGACCAGGGTCAGCTCGCTCAGCTGTCCCAGGGCACCCCGGTGCACACGTACCTCGCCCCGGACGCGATGCGGGTGCTGGCCGGCGGCGGCGAGGTCGCCGACGACGGTGAGCCGCCGCTGGCCAGCGTCTCGGCCGGCGACGGGGAGGCGCTGGAGTCAACCTGGCGGCTGGGCTCCCGCTAGCCGACGCCTGGCGGCCCGGAGCGCCCCGACGGCGCCCGCGCCGATCACAGCTACCCGAGGCGTCACCTTCGGCGGCAACTCGGCCCGGGCGCTGCTGCTCACGTACGAGGCGGCCCGGACGTCAGTTTTTCGGATAGGCGGCCAGTCCGGGACGGAACCGTTTGGCGTCGAGGAACTCCGACATGCCCTTCGACTTCCCGTCATCGGTATCGGCGACCTTCAGCTGCGCGGATTTCGCCGAGAGATAGTCGAGAGACTGCTGAATGTCCATCGTGCGCACGGCACGCAAGGCCTCCTTGGTGGCGCGGTAGGCGGCCGGGTTCTTCTCTATCAGGACGTGCGCCAGCCGCATCGTCTCTTCCCTGAGAGACGCCAGCGGCACGGCGTAGTTGACCAGGCGGATCTCCGCCGCCTTGCGCCCGCCGAAGGCCTCGCCGGTGAGGCTGTAGTACATCGCGTCGCGCCAGCCGAGGGTCTCGGTGAGCATCTTCGAGACCAGGCCGCCGGGGAAGATGCCCCAGTTGATCTCGGACAGTGAGAACTGCGCCTCCTCGGCCGCGAGCGCGAAGTCACAGCAGATGACCGGCGTGAACGCGCCGCCGCAGCACCATCCGTTGACCATCGCTATCGTCGGCTTGGGGAACGTGGACAGCTGCCGCCACCGCCACCGCTGCGACAGCTCTTCGACCCGCTCGAACTCCTGGGGCTTGTCCTCGAGCGCGCGGAAGAACTCCCTGATATCCATGCCGGCGGAGAACGCCTCCCCGGCGCCGGTCAGGACCAGGGCTCGCGTTTCGTCGTCGCGCCCGAGCTGGTCGAGCGCCTGCACCATCTCTTCATGAAGCGGCGGGTTCATCGCGTTCCGCTTCTCCGGCCGGTTCAGGTAGAGCCAGGTGATGCCGTCGTCATCCTTCTCGATCTTGATCGTTTCGTATGCCTGCCGGCTGTCCATGGCTTGCCCCTTAGATCGTTTCCGCCGCCCGGCGCCTTTTCACGGGTTCAGCGTCAGCAGGCTGACGCTCTTGGATTGCGTGAACGACAGCAGCTGCTCGAGGCTCTCCTCGCGGCCCAGCCCGCTGTGTTTCACGCCACCGAACGGCAGGCCAAGGAAGTGCTCGCCGAGGCCGTTTACCCACACGAAGCCGGCTTCGAGGCGCGGCATCACCCGAAGCACGGTGGGGAGGTCGTTGGTGTACAGATTCGCGGTCAGCCCATAGTCGACGGCGTTCGCGAGCCGGACGGCGTCGTCCTCGTCGTCCCACGCCGTGACGGCCATCACGGGGCCGAAGATTTCCTCGCGGAAGATCCGCATGTCCTCGGTCACCCCGTCGAAGACGGTTGGCTCGATGTAGAAGCCCTTCTCCAGGCCGGGCGGCCGCCGGCCACCGGTCAGCAGGCGGGCGCCCTCTTCCTGGCCGATGGCGATGTAGCCGAGCACACGGTCGTACTGGATCCGCGAGATCAGCGCGCCGATCTGGGTGCGGGGATCCTGCGGGGAGCCGACGCGCATGCTGGCCAGCAGGCGCGTCACGTGATCGCAGAACGCGTCGCGGAGGGACTCGTGGACCAGGACGCGGCTCGTGGAGCCGCAGGACTGGCCCTGCCACGCGAAGTTCATCGCGCGGATCGCGCCGCGTGCCGCCTTCTCGGGGTCGGCATCCGGGAAGACGAGCAGCGGGTTCTTGCCGCCGAGTTCCAGCGTCACGTCGGCGAGCCGGTCAGCGGCCGCGCGCATCACTGCCTTGCCCGTGGGCACGCTGCCGGTCAGGGAGATCCGGCTGACCCGCCGGTCGGCGACCAGCGCCTCGCCGAGTTCGGCGCCCTCGCCGGTGACGATGTTCAGCACACCGGGCGGAAAGACGCTCGAGGCGATCTCGGCCAGCGCCAGGCTGGTGAGCGGTGCCTGGGGCGGCGGCTTGAGCACGACGGTGTTACCGGCGACGAGCGGCGCCGCGATCTTGGCGGCTGCGAACAGGAACGGGTGATTGAACGCGGCGATGCCGACGACGACACCGTAGGGTTCACGCACCGTAAAGTGCAGGCCCCAGTCCGACGCGGGAACGCTCATTCCCTTGAGCTCGGGCGCGAGCCCGGCAAAATAGCGCAGCGTGCGGGCACCGGCAGCGATGTCGCCCGTCATGGGCGCGATGCAGTTGCCGGTGTCACGCGACTCGAGCTCGCCGAGCTCGGACTGGCTGTCCATCACCAGGTCGGCCAGCCGGGTGCACGCGGCGGCCCGATCCGGTGCGGGGGTGGCGCGCCACTTTGGGAACGCGGCCGAGGCCGCGTCGACGGCCGCCGCCGCGTCCGGTTTGCCCGCATCGGGGACCCGGGCGAGTTCTTCCTCGGTCGCGGGATCGATCACGATGGCCTGACCGCCGCTGGCAGCCTCGGTGAGCTGCCCGCCGATGAGCATCCGGTACGTGCCGGCCCGCCAGCCCTCTGGCATCGCGCTACTTCCTCCCGCCGATGGTGACCAGGCCGTCGAGCGCGAAGCCGCCGCGGCCTTCCTCCAGCACAAGGTACGGGTTCACGTCGATCTCCTCGATCGCGCCGACCGCGCCGATGAGATCGCTGACCGCGACGATGGCCCGCGCGACAGCGCCGGCGTCGTAGCGGGGGCCACCACGGTAGCCGGCGAGCACCTGGCCGACCCGGGTCCGGCCGATCAGCTCGGCGGCCTCCTCGGCCGACAGCCCGGCCCGGGCGAACGCGACGTCGCCGTACAGCTCGAGCAGCACGCCACCCGCGCCGAACATCACGACCGGGCCGACCTCGGGGTCGCGTCTGGCTCCGATCACCACCTCGAGCCCCGGTGGCCCCTGCTTCGCCACCAGCAGCCCGTCGAGCTGGACGCCAGCAGCCTGCGCCCGCTGTGCGAGCTGCTCGGCCGCGGCCGCGACGTCGTCGGCCACCGCGAGGTTCAGCATGACCAGCCCGAGGTCGGATTTGTGCGTGACCGAGCCAGCGACGCCCTTCAGCACCACCGGCCAGCCGATCCGCTCGGCCGCCGCGGCCGCCTCGTCCGGCCCGGCGGCGAACGCCTCGGGAAGCAAGGGAAGTCCGTACCAGCGCAGCAGTTCCTTCGACCGGACCTCGTCGAGCGCCGCGACCGTCCCCGCCCGGAGCGTGTCGGCCTCGGGCAGCAGCGGCGCCGGCCGGCCGGGCCGTTCGGGCCGCTGCCCGGCCTGAGCGAATCGGCAGCGTCGTGCCTCGTTTCGCTCCGTGTGCCGGATGGCCCGCTGGACGGTTTTGAGCGTCTTGTCGACCTCCTGGAGCATCGGGAGGTTCCGGGCCTGCAGGCGCACGTCCCGGCCGTAGGAGGTCAGGCCGTCGGAGACCATCGTGAAGCAGGCGATCGGCTTGCGCTGCTCCCGCGCGGCGACGTCGTTCAGGCCCCGGATGTAGGCCTCCTCGCGTGCCTCCCCGGCCGCCTTGGGCGCGCCCTCCTGGGCCAGCAGCGCGCCGATGTTCGGGTCGGCGAGCAGGATGCCGATGCACTCGAAGTAGATCTCGCGCGAGGACAGCCCGCCGAAGCCGCTGTCCAGCGGATTCCCCACGAAGCTGCCGACCGGCAGGAGCTCGTTCAGCCGCTCGACCGAGCCCGGCGTCAGCGGGGGGAACGAGATCCCCAGCCGGGCGGCGCTCTCGAGGAGAAGGCCGCGCAGCCCGCCCGAGTGGACGATGCAGCCGATGCCGCCCCGGGCCGGAACCTGCGCGTGCGCGAAGAACTCGACGGCCTCCACGATCTCGTCGATGTTGTCGACCCGGATCACCCCGAGGTCGTCGCACACGGCGTCGAACGCCTGCAGCGAGCCGGCCAGCGCGCCGGTGTGCGCCAGCGCCGCCTGCCGCCCCTCGTCGGAGCCACCGATCTTCAGCGCGACGACTGCCGTGCCCGAAGTGGCCGCCTGCTCGCACGCCGCGAAGAACGCCTGCGGATCGCGCACCGACTCGATGAACGCGGCCACCACGCGGATCTGAGGGTCGGCCGCGCAGTAGGCGATGTAGTCGGCCATCGTCAGCCCGGCCTCGTTGCCGCTGGTCACGGCGTACTGCACGGGCACTCCGCGGTGCTGCAGCGCCTTGTTCAGGTACAGCACGACCCCGCCGCTCTGGCCCATGATCGCGACGTGCCCGTCGCCGCCGACCGCGGGCTGCGGCGCGGTCAGCGTGACCATGCGGGCGGGAACGCTCAGGTTGCCCATGCAGTTCGGCCCGGAGACCGCCAGGCCGGTCTGCTCGATCGCCGCCCGGAGCCGGCGGGCCAGGTCGGCTCCGTCGCTGTCGCCGCCCTCGCCGAAGCCGCCCGCGTACACGGTCGCGCTGCGCGCCCCGGCGGCGGCCCCCTCCGCGAGCACGGCCGTGACCTGCTCCGACGGCACGGCGACCACGAGATGGTCGGGGGGAGCGGGCAGCGCGGCGAAGTCGGGGTAGCAGGGCACGTCCCAGAGTTGCGAGCGCCGCGGGTTCAGCAGGTAGACCGGGCCCGGATACCCGGACCGCTGCAGATTCCGGAACACCTCACCGGACCAGCCCCCGGCGCGCGAGCTCGCGCCGACGATCGCGATGCTCGCGGGGTGCAGGAGGCGTCGCACCATCTCGACCCTGTGCTCGCTACCTGCGGGCATCACACGTCCTGGCACCGCCTGGCCCGCCCTCCGCTCGCCCCTCCGCTCGCCCCTCCGGGCTGGTCCGCCCGGCTGGGCTACCCCCACAGCGCGTCCGCCGTCTCGACGATCAACGCCAGCTTTGCCCGTTCATCGCCGGTCGTCAGCTCGTTTCCTTCGATAGTGGACGAGAAGCCGCACTGCGGCGAGATGCACAGCTGATCTGGGTCGATGTAGCGGCTCGCCTCGTCGACGCGGCGCTTCAGCGTCGAAGGCTGCTCCAGTTCCGGCCGCTTCGTCGTCACCAGCCCGAGCACCACGAGTTTGCCGGCCGGAACGTGACGCAGCGGCTCGAAGCCGCCGGACCGCTCGTCGTCGTATTCGAGGAAGAACCCGTCGACCTCGAGCGCGTTGAACAGCAACTCGGCGATGGCCTCGTAGCCTCCCTCGGCGGCCCACCGGGAGCGGTAGTTTCCCCGGCAAATGTGCGTGGTGACGGTCATGCCTGCCGGGCGGCCGGCCAGCGCCGCGTTGATCCGGTCGATCCGCTGCCGCAGTTCGGTGCCGAGATCGGCGCCGGAGGCCGTCAAACGCTCGCGCAGGCCCGGGTCCAGGAGGTTAGCGAAGCTGGTGTCGTCGAGCTGCAGGTAGGTGCAGCCCATGTCGGCCAGGCCCGCTATCTGGGCTTGATAGGCCGCCGCCATGTCGGCCCACAGCTGCGCCGCCGAACTGTATGGGCCAAGGCTCGTGCCATCTTGGTCCCGCTGCCGTGCCAGCATGTTCGGGGAGGGGATGGAGATCTTGGGTGTCGCGCTGGTTACGGTCTGCCGCAGGAAGCGGAAGTGGTCGCCGAAAATCGTCCCGGAGACGCCTATCTTCCCGGTGATCTGGAGGGCCGGCCGCTCCACCGCCACCGCGCCACGAGCGTTCCGGAACTGCGCGGTCCGGGAGACGGTGTCCTTCTCGACTCCGTCCAGGGCGAACAGGAAGTCCATGTTCCACGACTCCCGGCGGAACTCGCCGTCGGTCGCCGAGCGCAGGCCGGCGTCTTCCTGCAGCCGTACGGCCTCGGCCACGGCCTCGTCCTCGGCCGCGCGCAGGTCCTCGGCGGGGATGCGGCCACCGGCAAAGGCCGCACGCGCCTCGAGCAGGAAGGCCGGCCGCAGCAGGCTGCCCACGTGGTCCGCGCGGAATGGAGGGGTGTCTCGAAGCGCCATCACCGTGCGACCCCCATGGTTATAGACATGGCCATACGTCTGACAATACATAGTTGGTAACACAGTTTGCCAGGGTTCACCAGCGTTGACTGTGTATCAGCAGACGGATATTGTGACATAAGAAGCCAGGGGCATTGCGCGGCCTGCGGGACGAGGTGAGTGGTGGCAGTTGATCCGCAGGTCCGGACCCTCGAATACCCGCTCGGCCCGGCGGCGGATCCAGCCGGGATGCTCGGGCACGCCCGCCAGGCGGCTCGCAGCCAGGAACTCGGCGGCTGGTTCGTCGCCGACGTGGACGCCTGGCACGATCCGTCCGGCTGCTGGCGCGACGTCGTCACGGGGTACGAGGACGACGTCATGGTCCACAACTCGCTCTACCGCGGGACCGAGGCGTCGACCAGGGGGATGACCCAGTACGTCAACGACGCATTGCTGCACGGATATGACAACTACGATCTGTTCGGCCGCATCCCGCACCACCGGCCGGGCAAGCCCGGCGGTCCCGCCTCCCCCGGCGAGCTCATCGCGGTCAGCAGGGCAACGATGGACGCGTTCGGCGTCGATGTCCAGGTGGTGTTCCCTTCCACACTCGTCAACATGGGCCGGACGCCGCTGCCGGCAGGTGAGGCGCAGGTCACCAGCGCCTACAACCGGTGGTTCTCCGAGAGCGTCTGCGCGGCCGAGCCGCGCATCAGGTTCCTGCCGCACCTGCCGCTGCGCAGGCCCGACGTCTGCGAACGGGTCATAGACGAGATGACCGGCAAGCCCGGCGTCGTCGGCTTCCTCGTCACCAGCCTTCGCTACGACCGGGTGCAGGACAACCGGCACATGCGCCTGTACGCCAAGATCCAGGAGGCCGGCTATCCGCTGGCTTTCCACGGCGGCCCGTCGTGGGAAGAGCCGTGGATGCGGACCATGGACGAGCTCGTGACCGTTGACGCGGTGTCCGCCCCGTATCCCAACATGGTCCACCTGGCGAACTGGGTCATGAGCGGGATGCCCGAGCGCTTTCCCAGCCTCGAGGTGATCTGGATGGGCGGCGGCCTGGCCTGGGTCCCGTTCCTGATGCAGCGGCTCGACAGCGGGCAGTTGAAGCGGACCTCGGAGGCGCCGCTGCTGCGCCGGCTGCCGAGCGAGTACATGCGGGAGATGTACTACACGTGCCACCCGCTCGAGACCCAGAGTCCGCGGATGCTGCGGGCCACCATGGAGGAGATCTGCGCCGAGACGCAGCTGCTGTTCGCGTCGGGCTGGCCGCAGTGGGACTTCGACCTGCCCGGCTCGATCCTCGGCCTGGACTTCCTCGGCGAGCAGGCCAAGCGGAACATCCTCGGCGAGACGGCGCGGAAACTCTTCAGTCTGTAGAACGGCGGTGCCAGCCCCGCCCGGCGGGGAGCGGCAGAAAGGCAGGTCCGGACCGGCTATGGCGCGAACCGGCGAGAGCGTGCCCGTGGTGGTCGCGCGCAGCGAAGACATCCCGGAGCGCGGGCGGACCGTGGTCGAGGTCGCCGGGCAGGAGATCGGCGTGTTCCGGTTCAAGGGCAAGCTCTTCGCGTATTCCAACTACTGCGCGCACGCGGGCGGCCCGGTCTGCCAGGGGATGCTGATCGGGCGCGTGATCGAGGTGCTCGGCCCGGACAGGCAGACCCTCGGGGACCGGATCTCCGACACCGAGCTGCACATCGTCTGCCCCTGGCACGGCTACGAGTACGACGTCGAGACCGGCGCGCACCCGATCGACGGCTCGATCCGGCTGCGCCCGTACCCGGTGTACGAGCGGGATGGCCAGGTGACCGTTGAGCTGTGATCAGGCCGGGGCCGCCAGGGGCGGCACGCCCACGGGCTTCGGTGAGCTCGTGGGCGCGCTCGGCGCGCTCGCCGGGCGGATGCTCGCCAGCGACCAGCCGGGC